>JAHJRE010000062.1 GCA_018831055.1 Bacteroidota bacterium | reverse complement strand
TTTTAATTCCCTGGCAAACTCAGGCGCAAGGACTTCATGATGCTTTGGTTCAAAATACCTCAGGGCATTCCTTAAAGCCAGACGTTTTTCCTCCGTGTTTAAAATGTCTTTCCTAACAGGGGCATGGCTTACAGTGTCATCCCACGGCAAGGGTTCCGGTAACTGATCCGGAATACCGGCCAAAATGGCTTTCTTAAATTCTTTTTTATTCATGATGCTTTATGCTTTCTTGCTGCAAAGTTATAATAATAGGATAGGAAAAGAAGCAGGTAATTATAATCGATGAGATGATTATATTCAGAATCTTAAGTATACTGCTAAAACTTTTCAGGAAGGTTTTTGATGATATTATATATGAACTCCCTGGCACGGTAAAGCTGGGCTTTCACAGTGCCCAGCGGAAGATCCAGTTCTTGCGCAATTTCTTCATAGGAATACTCTTTAAAATACCTGAGTTCTATTAAAGTACGGTAATGCGGTTTAAGCCTGTCAACTATCTCCCGTAACCTGTTGATCTTTTCCTTTTTTAAAATATTCTCTTCAGGATCCAGGCTTTCTTCCGGTATCATATTTGCCAGTTCGTCACCATCCTCGTTGTTGTCGCTGGTCTTATTCATGGAGAAAGTATATTTGGCCTTTTTTCTCATGAAATCGATGCAATTATTGGATGCTATCTTAAATAGCCAGGTACTGAACGCAAAATCAGGTGTGTACTGGTGAAGTTTTTTGAACGCCTTCCCAAAAGCTTCTATAGTAAGATCATCCGCATCTTCAGGATTGTTTGTCATCTTAAGAAGCATAAAATACAGGGAATCCTTATAGTTATTCATCAACTCCGCGTACGCTTTCTGATCTCCCCTGCCGATGGCGGCCTGGACCAATTGATAATCTCTTTGGGCTTTATCGGTTAGATTTGGGTTTACTTCCATTTATCCTGCTTGTAAATCAGATTTGAAAACGCCAATAAGGGATTTATTAAAATAAAAATGAACTCCATCAGTGGCGAAATTAGCAATAATTTTTTCTCTTTAAGCCGAATCATTGAACTTTTCAGGATGACCATCTGGGAGACCATTCTTAATGCCCATAATGATAACAAATATAATATATTATATCCGAATATCAGAAGGAAGATAAAACTTATCCAGAAAAAAAACTGTGAAACCGAATACAATCCAAGCAAAGCTTTAAAACGAAATTTATAATGACCTGCTGTCGAAAGATGTCTTTTTTTCTGTCGCAGGAAGGCTGCAAAAGTTAAAGGTTGCCTGGAAAGGGTATGGCTGTCGGCGCTGATTTCCACAGCAGTATTCAGCCTCGTTGCAACTTTATTGATGAATAGGTCATCATCACCCGAAGAAACCTTGTAATGCGAACTAAAACCCTTATTCCGGTAAAAAAGAGATCGTTGATACGACAAGTTTCTGCCAACTCCCATGTAAGGCAAACCTGCCATCGCAAAAGAAAGGTATTGAACAGCTACGTGGAGAGCTTCGAAACGGACAAGTTTATCGAGCATTCCCTTTTCTGGTCTGTATGCTCCGTAACCAATAATAATTTCAATGTTTTCCTGAAAATTACCGGCCATAGTAGCGATCCATCTTTCTGAACGAGGCCTGCAATCAGCATCCGTCAAAAGCAAATGCTCATATTTTGCCGACTTGATCCCCATGGATAATGGAAACTTCTTTCCTTTGAAGAAATTCAGGTTTTCAGGAAGGTTAACTACTTTGAGATGTTTATATTTATCTTTAAATTCATCCAGCAAAGTGAGAGTTTCATCATCAGAAGCATCATTAACCAATACAACTTCAAACTCCGGATAATCCTGTTCCAGGATGGGAGGAAGATTATTTATCAGATTATCATATTCATTACGGGCAGCTATTACTACAGAAATGGGCACGGAACCAGGATTCCCTTTCTTCTTCCTGGAAAAAGCGAGGCGTGAAAAAAACGCCCATGTGTAAAACAACTGAATGGCAGCACTTGCCAGAAATATAATGAAAATCGTCCATAAAGCTTTATCCATCCTCATTGCAGATTTGGGTCAAGGTAAAAGTATCCAAACTTGATGAATAAAAATTATCTTTGGCAAATTATTTATGAACAGATGTATTTTAATATCGAGTACACCGATAGATACAGCAAAGCCAGGGCAGGAAGGTTTGTAACGGAGCACGGTGAAGTTGAGACACCGGTATTTATGCCGGTTGGTACGGCAGGCAGTGTAAAGGCTGTTCACGTCAAAGATTTGGAGGAAGATGTAAAAGCCAGGATCATCCTGGGAAATACCTATCACTTGTATCTTCGCCCCGGGCTCGAAATACTCAGGGAAGCCGGAGGTTTGCATCATTTTATTCACTGGAACAAACCCATATTGACCGACAGCGGCGGTTATCAGGTATACTCACTCAATGATATCCGGAAACTCTCGGAAGAGGGTGTTAAGTTTCAGTCGCATATCGACGGCTCCAGGCATCTGTTCACCCCGGAAAATGTGATCGATATTCAGAGAGTCATTGGCGCAGATATTATTATGGCTTTCGACGAGTGTACTCCATATCCCTGTGAATATGGCTACGCTCTGCAATCAATGCAAATAACCCACAGATGGCTCGATCGATGTCTCAAGCAAATGAATGAGACAGTCTGCCCTTACGGCCATGATCAAGCCTTATTCCCTATTGTTCAAGGCAGTGTTTATAAAGACCTTCGTGCCAAATCTGCAGAATATATAGCTTCTGCCGGCGCCGCGGGAAATGCCATCGGGGGATTATCGGTAGGCGAGCCCCATGAGATCATGTATGAAATGACAGAGCTCGTTTGCTCTATCCTGCCGGCCGACAAACCCCGCTACCTTATGGGCGTGGGAACACCGGCCAACATCCTCGAATCCATTGCACTGGGAATTGATATGTTCGATTGCGTTATCCCCACAAGAAACGGAAGAAATGGTATGCTGTTCACATCTTCCGGCATAATGAACATGAAAAACGAGAAATGGAAAAATGACCACAGCCCCATTGATCCCGAAGGTCAATCATTTGTAGATACATACTACAGCAAAGCCTATCTTCGTCATCTCTTCAGTGCCAATGAAATGCTGGCCGCTACCATTGCCAGCCTTCATAACCTGGCTTTTTACATGTGGCTTGTAAATGAATCCCGCATAAAAATCCAGGAAGGTACATTTGCTTCCTGGAAGGATAGTATGGTAAAGCGAACCAGTACCCGACTATGATTATGATCAACCTCATCAGAAAATACCCCTGGTTATTAATCATTGCGGCCATAATGCTTCTGGCTCCCGCTTTACTGATAAACCTCGGATTAAACCCTGTTTTTCTGGCCAGTGACGAAGCTATTCGTGCCCTCGTCAGCACGGAAATGATCCTTTCCGGAGATTATCTCATCCCAACAATACAGGGTGAATTATACATGAACAAACCACCCCTTTATAACTGGATCCTGGCCGGTGCCTTCCTCCTCTTTGATTCATACGACGAATGGGTGATCAGATTGCCAAACCTTGTGTCATTCATTCTTTTTGGGATTGTTATCTTCTTTTCTTTCAGGAAATCAACAGGAAATTACCGTTCAGCACTTATTGCCCTGATGTTCATGACCAGTGGTAGACTATTATTCTGGGATAGCTTCCTGGGTTTGATAGATATCCTGTTTTCATTGATAGTATTTCTGAATTTTATGGTGATTTACCATTTTTTCAGGAAAGATAAACTCTTAACGCTCTTTCTGATCTCATACCTGCTTACGGCAGTTGCCTTTATGTTTAAAGCCCTGCCTGCCCTTCTTTTCCAGGCGATTACACTTTTAGTGCTGTTTACAATGAACAGACAGTTCAGGAAACTAATTTCCTGGAAACACATCTCAGGTATACTCCTGCTCGCTATATTGCTTGGTTCATATTACCTTATTTATTACCTGCTGAGACCGGATGATATAGATAAAATGTTCTATACTATTTTTGAGCAGTCGACCCGAAGAACGGGCTTGAAATTCGGGCTATTGAAGACCATTGAACACTTTTTCGCTTTCCCTTTCGAAGTGATCTATCACTTTGCTCCCTGGACACTTATGCTTCCTGTCCTTTTCAGGAAAAACCTTATGGGTGCCATAAGGAGGGATAATACTGTATTGTATATGACCCTCATCTTTCTCTTTAACATTATTATTTATTGGATATCTCCGGAAGTATTCCCACGCTATCTCTTCATGTTCATTCCGCTACTCCTTTATGTTTTCATGTACCTTTATGAATTGAATCCCCATAAATATGCTATCCGGATAATCAATTTGATCTGGTACCTCATCATTGTCGCTTCCATCCTGATTTTCCTGGCATTGCCTTTTACTCCCTATTTTGATTTTGTAGAACACAAAATTCTAAAAGCCCTGCTTATAGCTTTTGGACTGGGATTGTTGCTAATTATCTTTTACATGATTATCCCACAGCGAATCGCGATAGTGATCATAAGCCTTTTGCTTATACGTATAGGATATAACTGGTTCATCCTGCCCAACAGAGCCCATGAAACACAAACATTCAAGGATCAGGCTCTGAAAGTAGCAGACATTACCAAAGGAAGCCGGCTTTATGTTTATAAAGGTTCGGTGTACCAGCATGCCATTTCTTTTTATCTGAGTTCCAGGCGTGGTGAAATTGTGAGAGTTAAATCCGATGATTTTGATCCTGACGCATATTATATGGTTTACCAGTATCTTATCGACGACCGGGAATACATCAATTATCTTGATTTTGAGATTGAATGGAACAGAAGAGCATTAAAACTGGTTAAATTTACCGACTGGCCGGAAACACAATAAGAAAAGCAAAAAAAGGTTTATGATGCGTATATGCATTCGGAAATCACAGCAATGAAATGAAAATCATCGATCTGTATATAATCAAGAAATTTCTGGGCACTTTTTTTTATGCCATTTCCTTGCTTATCGTGATCGTGATCATCTTCGATGTTTCGGAAAACATTGATGAATTCCTGGAAAAAGATGCTCCTCTCGAACAAATCATATTCAATTATTATCTGAATTTTGTCCCTTATTTTATTAATCTCTTCAGTTATCTGTTCACCTTCATCTCAGTTATTTTCTTCACTTCCAAAATGGCCGGTAATACTGAAATAATAGCCATTCTGAGCAGTGGCGTCAGTTATTACCGCATGTTGAGACCCTATATGATCTCCGCACTTTTTCTCGCGTTAATGTCATTTTACCTGAGTAACTTTCTGATCCCCAAAACAAATATCAAACGAAGAGTATTTAAGGACAGGTATATTGAAGGGTTGGCACTTGACAGGGGACGAAATATTCATTTGCAGATCAGTCCGGGAACTTACGTTTATCTCGAAAGCTTTAATAATTCAAATGGAGTGGGATATAATTTCACACTTGAAAAAATTGAAAACAATGTTATGAAATACAAGCTGACGGCTGATCGTATTGTTTGGGACAGTTTGGGAAAGCAATGGGAAATCAATAATTATTTTCTGCGCAAGCTTGAGGACAGTACGGAGCATATTCTCAGGGGCGACAAAAAGGATACTGCTATCAATATGTATCCAAAGGATCTTTACATCCAAAAGGAGGATTTCGAGGAAATGAATTTTTGGCAGCTTAACGCTAAAATTGAAGAGGAAAAGCTGAAAGGGTCGGATGAGGCGAAGACCTATGAGATTGAAAAGCAAACCCGCATTGCTTCTCCATTTGCCACGATCGTGCTTACCCTTATCGGTGTTTCATTATCTTGCCGTAAAGTAAGGGGAGGTATAGGCTTACACCTGGGGCTGGGCATTG
>JAHJRE010000061.1 GCA_018831055.1 Bacteroidota bacterium | reverse complement strand
CAACTCTAAACTTCCCAGTACCCAGCCCCCATTACCCAACCCCCAGTACCCAGCCCCCAGTTATTCATTCATCTCCATTATCACCCTCCCCATAATCGCATCCCATATATAATTGGGCGGGCAGTTGAGCACTTCGTTATCCGGACTGTAAGATTCCCAGAAATTATGATTTTTTGACAGTTGGATGGATACGGCATCCAGCATCTTTCCACCCAGTTCGTTGGCGAGGTCATCATATCCGTAATTCAGCAATCCGCGAAAAACCATGTAATCCCATAACAGCCAAACGGGGCCGTTCCATTTGCAGCAGTAATCTACATTCGGACTATACCATGGATCATCTGCTGTCAGGGTGGGGACACCGTATTTTCGCCAGAACTTATCCGGATCGGTCAGGGTTTTCACCAGGATATCAGCCCTTTCCGGAGAAACAGATTTCGACCACAGCGGCAGGAAACCGATGATCTCTTGCCGGCGCAAGTCACGGGTCATGAACATAAAACTATGGTCATCTTTATCCACAGAATAAAAGAATCCGCTTTCCTCATCCCACATCACTTCATTGATCTTTTCCGACAGCTTATCGGCTTCCTTTTCCCAACGGGCAGCCTCTTTTTTCTTTCCCAATTCAGTGGCCATATATCCCAGATGCCTCATCTCATTGACGATCATCAAACTAAGATCGAGGCATTCCAGTTCATCGGAAATATCTTCCTTATCCACATCCAGGTAGCGTTCGGCCGAGACCTGAAACACGGCATTATACCAGTCGCGAACATTCTCAATAATGCCATAGGGGCCCCATTCGTATAATCCATCCTGGTCGGTATCACGGTTTTTTTGCAGCCATTCGAGGTATTTTGTTCCCGAAACATAGGCATCTTCCAGGAATTGTTGGTCACGTCCTGCCAGGTAAACCTCCCAGTTTATCCAGGAATAGAATGGAGCGGAAGTGGTCGGCATGTCTTTATGAGGATAGGTCTGGGCTCCTCTTGGGCCATGACGGTATGCGATGAGTCCGTCGTCGCCCTGTTGCTCCATGTATACACGCTGGCTTTCCTGGGCTGAAAAAGGATCTAAGTAAGCATAGGCCAGCATACTCAGCGACTCGTGCAGCACCTGGTGGCCATGCCCCCAACCCCATAGAGGCTCGCGGGAAAACACATAGAAATTGTAGGATGTCTCACCTGCAGGTGGCAGCATACAGCCCCTGGCAAGGTTCATGGCACCCAGGTATATCATCTTTTCCCTGGGGGATCGGAAATCAGGACGAGGCAGGTTAAGGTATAATGCCGCGTTACGGTCGAAATAAGGCTGGATCGGAAGGTTATTCAACGTGCTGATCTCATCCTGTAATGACTTTGTGTCTTCCGACTCATCCTGCATACCCCTGAAAAACCGGATGTTATAATAAGAGCCAGGCTCCAGGCTAAACTTCCCGTGCAAAGCAGTAAAACGAACATACCCTGAATCCTGCAGATTAAGCGAATCACAGCGGTCTTCCGAGTAAAAGTCGGTCTTAATGGTATTGTAAAAATCATCCATATCCCCAGTGTATCCACCGTAGGAATAGGGTGTAACATCCATGGTAAAGATGTCGGTCCAATGTGTCGGATAACCTCCTTTTGCATAAAGGTTACTGATCAACCGTTTTCTGGTTTCGTAATGTCCCAGGATGTATTCACCACCATCTGCCTGCCTGATAAGAAGCGAATCCTTATCGAAATACAAAACCGGGTAGAGCTCGATCTCTACCTTTTCACTACCCGTATTCCGGATAAAGAGGTTGACCATGGCGATTTTTGAGCTGTATACGAAAAACGTCTCTTCCGCTTCTATCCCTGGCCAGGGAGAATAGTTGGTCACTGCCATATCGGAAAAAGATGCCTTCACAATAGGTTTGCTATGGTATTCTCCCGAATTGCGGATAACAACCTGGTTTACCTTCCACAGGCAAAACATTTTGCCCGATTGATCGGATTCATAACTAACCGGCAGGCAATTGGAATAATAATCCATCTTATAACCTTTATCGCCATAGAGCCTTGATCTTTCCATCGCGGCCGTGTATGTCGTATAAAGGGGATCGTTCTGTCCGGCATCAATTTGCAGGAAGGGGTCTTCAATAATAATAGGCTGTGTTGTTGCATCCAGGAAAGCCAGTATAAAGAGGGATAATAATAAGAAAGTTGGTTTCATATCACTTTAATTAATCAAAGCTAATTTAAGAAATAATGAGTATCGGGAAACATTAACAAAAAGTTGCAGGTTGCAGGTTGCAGGTTGCAAGCGACAACTCATCACTCATCACCCACACCCAGACTACCTGCAGCCTGAAACCTGAAACGTGCCACCTGTATCTTAATATTAATCATCCCCGATGCTATTATAACAAATTGTTGTACATTTGAAAGGAACAAGGAAGATTGTACATAATGAAAAAGACTTTACTTTTTGCCCTGATTATGATGGTAGTAGCAGGAATATCTTCCTGCATGGGTCCTTTAACGGAAAGCGATAATGGCCGGACCATCGAGCTCAGCGAGTTAACTCCTTTTGATGTTGTTTTGAAAGGGTTTCCTGACAGCCCCTTGGTTTGGAAGGCTATCTCCTACGACAGCACGGTCATCAAATTCCTGGGACCTGCACGCATCATGGAATTTAATGAAAATGGTAAGCCTATTAAATCTTTCCAGTTTGAATTTCAGACCATTTCTTCCGGAGAAACCATACTTCAAATGGCTTTATTACCTCCTGATGACATGGAAGCCATTCCTGCAAAAACATTTGAGATAAGAGTTATTTCGGGTACGATGGGGAGGATAGAAGCCCAATAGCCTTAATCCCAGGCATGGAAGTCTTGTAAATCCATCTCAATGAGTTTGTTGTAATCCTGGCTGATCGTATTGGTGATGGGATTATTCACAGAAAATATCGTATTGCCGATACTTCGAAGAGGCAGAACCTTGGGAGAGGTTGCTGTAATAAAAGCTGATTCGAAGGAGCTTATGGATGAGAGAGGAATAGTCTGTTCATGAAGAGGGATATGGCGCTTTTCGCAAATATCAATGATCTTTTGCCGTGTTATACCGGGGAGCACTTCGGAAAGGGGAGGGGTAAATACCTCTTTTCCTGAAATAAAGAAAATATTGGAACGGCTACCTTCTGTGATATCTTCATTCCGGTTTACCAGGATGACTTCATAGTACCCACCTTCCTGCATATGTTGTCTCGAGGCTTTGCGCAGGGCCATATTTACCAGTTTGACATTGGGGTCAGGGCGTTCGGCGTAATGTATCCCTACCGGAACGCCCTTTGCATATTCTTCTGCTTGAGGGTATTTATGGCAATCATAGAAAAAAATATAATCATTATTACCATTCAAAGTCCTGAAAACAAGCTTCATATTCCCATTAACCAGGGAATTAATATCACAAAGGGTTTTCATCGACTGAACAATAGCATTCTTAGGGGGTAGGATATCCAATTGAGATAATTCTGCCGAACGTTGAAGTCTGTCGAGGTGTTCTTCCAGGAACAACGGTTTGCGTTGAATAATGCGTATTACTTCATAAAGTGATTTTCCGGAGGTAAGAAAATCCTGTTGGAAGTCATTAACCGGATAAGCTTGCTGGTTATACAAAAAGTAATCGCCTATGCAATCAGTGTTTCCTGTTATTGACATGTATCTTAAGCCATTCCTTTTTTAACATGCTGTAGATTTTCAGGTCGACAAATTTTCTATTTAGGAATTCGCCTTCCCTTTCTATTCCCTCGAAAGTAAACTGCAATTGTTTGGGGATGTTGCAACTACGAACATTTTCGACACTGCAGCGGATGAAAACCTTGTTAAGTCCAAGGTCTTCAAAGGCATATTGGATCAGGGCCTTGCAGGAACGCATCATGATTCCTTTGCCGGCATAGCGTTTGGTAAGCCAGTAACCAATTTCTGCTTTTCTATTAAAAGTGTCTATTTCCTTAAGTGTAACAATACCTGCAAATTCCTCATTAAAACGGATTTCAAAGGATTCGTCGTGTTTAGGGCATTTTTTATCGTTAACCTGTCGAATATAGCGCTGTACATCTTCTATACCCTGAGTTTCGGGAACCCAGGGAAGCCATTCTTCAAGAAATGACCTTGATTCTTCAACATTACGAAAGATCTCTTCTGCGGATTTCAGTCTCAGACTTATCATTTCGATATCCGCATCCACGGCAATTCTATGCATTGCGAGACGTTTAAGTTATTTCAGGGAATTTTTATAATCATCGGCAATTTTGCTGGCTTTTTCAAAATCTTCTTCCATCACATAAACCAGACCGGCATCTTCCTGGGCACCGGAAACCCATCCGGCTTTAAGGCTTTCTTCAAGAGTATCCCTGAGCATAGCATCAATTCCGTTTTCCTGGAGAATGGTAATGAGATAGTTAGCGTCCAGCACGGAACCTGTATATACAAGTTTAAGTTTTTCATGTTCAGTCATAACGATTTTTTTTGGTTGTTTTCGAAGTTAAGCATTTTTTCCTTTCGTGCAGCACGGGAATTGCTTAAATTCAGGTTTACAATGGAAAAAATCAGAACAGCTGCTGATATCCATTGAATTGCAGAAAGGACCTGATGGTTGATGAGATAGTCCAATATGATAGCAGACACGGGGAAAAACAACTCACATATGGTTGATATGATTGCCCTCACCTTACGTAATCCGTAATAATAGAGGAAAATGGCCCCCGAACCCGTTGTAAATGCAATGATGAGAAAATAAAGCCAGTTCCTTGGCGTAACTTCCCCAAAACTATTGATCAGACCGGCTGCAAGAACATAAATAAGCATAAAAAGCGAGGTAAAACCATATCGATAAAACGTGGCTGTATAGAAAGAATAATTACCCAGCACCTTTTTGCTAAGCACGGTGGAACTTCCGAAAGCGAAAGCTGCCAACAAAGAAAAGAGAGCCGCATAAACCGTTTTTTCCCCACTTTGAAGATCGGGCAGTCGTGTCCCGAAAGTCAGGAAATAACTTGCCACTATTGCAATTGAGGCCCAAACCAGATAATATCTCTTCAGTTTTTCCTTCAGGATGATGGTTGCAAGCGCAATGGCAAAAACCGGTTGAAGCTTTTGAAGCAGAATGACTATGGTAAGTTTTTTAAACTCAACCAGGAAAAGCGCTTTAACCACGGCTATGGTTCCTATGGCGCCACCGGTAAGAGCTATTGCAATAAACAGAAACAGATCGGCTGATGGGAATTCTCTCAGATAACGATACTGACGATACATGAACGTATTCATGATCAGAAAAGGAATGGCATGGAGCATGAAAACCACAAAGGCTACATCAAGATTATATAAAGCAGGTGTGAGAACTATTCCATCAACCCCCCATAATATAGCCGCAATGCTGATGGCAATCGCACCCGTGATCTTACTCCGCTGCTCGTTCGAAAAATTCAATCCCCAAAATGTTTTAAGCCTGCAAATATCGGAATTTTTTTCTTCGATCTCCGATCTCATTCTCCGATCTCATTCTCCGATCTCATTCTCCGATCTCCGATCTCCGATCTTAGATCATATTACAACTTTTCTACTTCTCACCTGTTTACTTCCTGTATTTAGCATTAATTTTACTTCATCATACTACGATCAGTTAATACAAGAAATTATGAAGAATTCTATATTGCTTTTACTTTTCCTTGTTATAGCCTATTCCTGTAGCAATACTCAAAAACAAGACGACGGAAATCTTAATTTGGTAGTAAGTATATTACCGCAGAAGTATTTTCTGGAAAAAATCGCCGGAGATAAGGCTGTTGATATCACGGTGATGATACCTCCCGGGGTAAGTCCAGCCATTTATGATCCCACACCGAAACAAATAGCAAAGCTTTCGGATGCTGATATTTATTTTATGATTGGACATATCGGCTATGAGAATGCATGGATTTCCGAATTGAAGAAAAACAATCCGGAGTTGAAATTTATCAATGTATCTGAAGGTATTCCGCTGATCCATGGAGGACATAGCCACGGAGAAGAAGACCATGAAGAGCATGGTGTGGACCCGCATACATGGATGTCGCCAAGAAATGTCATGATCATCGCGCAGAATATATACAAGTCACTTGTTGAACAAGATCCGGATAATCAGTTGTATTATGCCGGAAATTATAACTCATTCCTGAAAGAATTGAAAGTTCTTGACAGTACTTATCAGGCAGATCTCAACAGTTTGCCGGGGCGAACCTTTTTCATTTATCACCCGGCGCTTACGTACTTTGCCAGGGATTACGGATTGGAACAGGTTTCGGTTGAAAAAGAAGGCAAGGAACCCTCGGTGAAGTACATGGCAGATATTGTTTCCCTCGCAAGGGAGAAAAATATTAAGATTATCTTTGTGCAAAGGGAGTTTGATACCGAACATGCTGCCACTGTTGCAGAGGAAGCGGGGGCTGGGTTGGTTGTCATCGATCCGCTCGCGGAAGATTGGAATGAGGGGATAAATCATATTGTCAGTGAATTGAAAAATGCTCTGAGCCAGTAAAATGAAACAAAAAATTCTGGAAGTCAGATCCCTCGATGTATCCTATAATGGCTACAAAGCCCTTCAGGATGTCAACCTTGACGTTTATGACCATGATTTCATTGGTATTATAGGACCAAATGGAGGTGGTAAAACCACTTTGGTAAAAAGCATCCTGGGACTGATCAAGCCATCCAAGGGGAGTATAGGATACCTGTTTGATCAGGAAAAAAGCCCTATAGGTTACCTTCCACAGATACATCAGTTTGATTTTCGTTTTCCCATGTCGGTTCTAGAAGTAGTACTTTCCGGCATGAGCAACAATCGTTTCTTTCCAAACAGGATCAGGAAAGAACATAAAGAGAAAGCACATTCTCTTTTACAGGAAATGGGAATAGTTGACTTAAGCCGCAAACCCATCGGGGAACTCTCAGGTGGTCAGATGCAAAGGGTTTTCTTGTGCCGGGCCATTATTTCCGGTCCTAAGCTTCTTATTCTTGACGAACCCAACACCTTCGTAGATGCTAAATTTGAGCACGATCTGTATAAAAACCTTGTGAAGTTGAACCAACACATGGCTATCCTTCTCGTATCCCATGATGTGGGAACGATTTCCTATTATATAAGGAGTATTGCCTGCGTGAACCGTAAGCTGCATTACCATGATTCCAACAAAATCACGAACGACCAGCTTGCCTCATACGACTGTCCCATTCAAATCATTACCCATGGTCATGTGCCACATACTGTACTTAAAGATCATTCATAATGGAAACTTTTATAGGGGAAATCTGGAGTTTTGGTTTTTTCAGGATGTCGATGATCACAGCGGTTTTAACGGCTATTTCCTGCGGCATTATGGGGACCTACATTGTAACACGCCGCATTGTTTTTATTAGTGGTGGTTTGACCCATGCATCCTTTGGAGGGATAGGATTAGGTTACTTTCTGGGAATCAATCCAATTCTCGGAGCAGCCGGTTTTGCTGTTCTTTCTGCACTGGGTATTGAATATGCTTCCAGGAGGATATCCATAAGGGAAGATTCCGCTATAGCCATCCTATGGTCGTTTGGAATGGCAATTGGGATCATTTTTATTTTTATTACCCCGGGTTATGCTCCAAATCTTATGACCTATCTGTTTGGAAGCATTCTTACGGTATCAAATACGGATCTTTGGATGCTAACCCTTCTGGTGGTCCTTATACTATCCTATTTCTTTTTGTTCTATCGCTACATTTTGTATGTTGCTTTTGATGAAAGTTATGCAATTACCCGCAGGATTCCTGTTACGTTTATAAAATACTCTATGATGGTGATGCTGGCTCTGACGATAGTATTCAATATCCGGGTTGTAGGCATCATTCTGGTACTTTCACTGCTCACCATCCCTCAAAGCATCGCGACCCTGTTCACCGGCAATTTTTACCGTATGATGATTCTTTCCATACTATTCGGTTTGATTGGGACAGTAAGCGGGCTCATTGCCTCGTATTTCCTGGATATCCCTTCCGGAGCTGCAATTATCTTTTTTTTAGTGTTGATGTTCCTGGTAATTAAGGTTATCATGAAGTTAAAATGACGTTTTATCAAACGCTGTCAGGTCCTACGGACGCTGACAGGTTTGGATCGCAGGAGCCAACCCATTACTCAATACTTCACCCTCAAACTCCCTGCAGCCTGTAACCTGCAACTTGCCTAACAGGTTTGGATCGCAGGAGCCAACTCATTACTCAATACTTCACCCTCAAACTCCCTGCACCCTGTAACCTGCAACCTGCCACTAATCTTTATTGCCTTCCGAAACACAATAAAAATTTATTTGCTTTCAAACCGGAAGAATTTCGGTATCATTTTCGTACTTTGCAGAGCAAAGAATAGTAAGTATCATGTCGCACGGAAGATTTGACAATCCTGTTGTTGCAGCAATGGCAGGGTTTTGGGATTTATTCAGGAAGCAGGAGTTTTCTGATCGTTTAACCGGCAGTGACCGTTTCGACGGCAAAACATGCCTGGTCACCGGGGCAAATTCAGGCTTGGGGTTCGCTCTTGCAGTTGAGATGGCCAGGAGAGGGGCGAGAGTGATTATGGCCAACCGCCGTTTGTTAAAAGAAACGGAAAAAAAGGTAAGGGAACGAAGCGGTTCAGATACAGTTGAAGCCCGTTTCCTGGATTTGAGTAAAATAGACACTATCCACGATTTTGTTGACGGGCTTGTAAAAGATGGTATAAAACCGGATGTTTCCATTATGAATGCCGGGGTTGCCCTGCCCAAAGCCAGAAAAACAGAATCAGGCCAGGATGAGATGTTCCTGGTAAATTACCTGTCAAATGTGATGCTTTGTACTTTATTGCTAAATGAAGGAGTAATTTCCAGAAACAATCAGGAAAAGAGTTTTAAACCACGCATCATTTTCATTTCATCGGATTCCCATCAGGGTTCCTCATACATTGATTATAACGAGTTTGGCAGGTTCATAGAACACGGTGTAAGTAAAGGTATAGCAAACTACAGCTATTTCAAGCTGATCCTGAACACTTATGCAACAGAACTTTCCAGGAAGCTTAATGGTAAACAGGTGGATGTGGGGGTTAATGTGATCTGTCCCGGTCCTGTCCATTCCAACATTATCAAAGAAGCTCCGTTTATCCTGAGGGCGATCCTGGGTGCCATTTTCAGAGTTATCTTCCGCTCTCCTGCCAAAGCAGCCCTTCCGGTGGTATACATGGCCATTTCGCCTGATTACGAGGGACGAACCAATGAGTACCAACACATGTTCAAGAGCAAAAAAATGGACCCCAAAGTATACCTTCCCGAAGAAGGAGAGAAGCTTTGGAGACGCTCGTATGAATTATGGGGGGAGATTGACGCAGGGGCAGATGAATTGGACGAAGTAAATTAGGATGCTGGGGACTGGGATGCTGGGGACTGGGAGACTGGGAGACTGGGAGACTGGGAGACTGGGAGACTGGGAGACTGGGGGACTGGGTTTTTGGAGCCAAAGCATGGCAATTTGAGACAATCCAATCAGCACCCCAGTACCCAGCATCCCAGCATCCCAGCACCCCAGCCCCTAGCACCCCAGTCCCCAGCATCCCAGCCTCCTTTCATTTTTCTTACTTTTGCAACAAATTTCCCCATATGACAGTCAAAAAAGGACGTGAAAACAAAATACACATAGGAATTTTTGGCCGGAGGAATAACGGCAAGAGTTCACTCATCAATGCATTGGCTAAACAAAACATTGCCATAGTTTCGGATGTGCCGGGTACAACAACCGATCCGGTGAAGAAATCGATAGAGCTATTCGGGATAGGTCCGGTGATTTTGATTGACACAGCCGGCATAGATGACACGGGTGACCTGGGCAGACTCAGAATAGAAAAAACGGCAGAAGCCTTGAAAATTATTGATCTGGCTATTATCGTTATCACTGCAAATACTGTAGGAGATGAAGAAATAAGCCTTGTAAGCCGCTGTAGAGAATATGGTATCCCTTTCTTTTTTATCCACAACAAAGCAGATCAGGAAGCCATAAGTCATGAAACACAAAGCCAGATTGAAAATGAAACCGGTGCGGTTGTGATGGATTTTTCCTGTATCCGTAAGGATGATCCGGATGCTGTTGCCGACATGATACGGAAGGTGCTTCCGCAGGATTTGCTGCAACGCACTACTATTCTGGGCGATCTGATCCGGCCGGGCGATCTTGTCATGCTGATTACTCCTATTGATTCCGAGGCCCCTGAAGGCAGGATGATATTACCCCAGGTGCAGGTGCTTCGTGATGTGCTGGATCACGACGCCATCGCTATAATCCTGAAAGAAACAGAAATCAAAGGCTTCCTGGATAAAACAGGCATTAAACCTGCCCTTGCAGTAACCGATTCACAGGCTTTCGGTCTGGTAAGTCAATTGATAAGCAACGATATTCCTCTTACCAGTTTTAGTATTCTTCTGGCCAGGCAAAAAGGGGATTTTCTGAATTATTTGCAGGGAACCGGTGCCATTTCGACCCTCAAAGACGGCGACAGGATACTTATGCTTGAATCCTGCACCCATCAGGTTTCCTGCGAAGATATTGGCCGCATCAAATTACCCAAATGGATGCAGGAATTTACCGGGAAGAAACTTCACTTTGATATTGTAGCCGGACTAAGTAATTTGCCTGTGGATATTCATGAATATGCCATGGTAATACAATGCGGTGGATGTGTCATTACCCGCCGGCAAATCCTGAACCGGCTGAAACCCGCCACTGATGCCGGTATCCCCGTCACCAACTACGGACTCGCCATCGCCTATGTTCACGGGATCTTTGACCGGGCAACGGAAATGTTCAGGAAGAAATGAAAAGGGAAAGGGAAAGGGAAAGACTTCAAGTTGCATGTTGCAGGTTGCAGGAGAAAACCCACCACTCGATACTTCACCCTCTAACTCCCTGAAACCTGTAGCCTGAAACCTGCAACCTGTAACCTGCAGCCTGTAACCTGCAGCCTGGTTCACTTCTTCACCACATACACAAGATCCTCTTCCGTAAACGCATCATAGACCATCAGCCCATAACGTTTGACCCGTTCCGGATCCATTCCGGAGATCAAATCCACGATTTCCACTTTAAACCCGCCTGTTTTAAGTCTTTCGGGATAATCCAATCCATATTCCCGTAAGTGGTCGCTTTGTCCGAAATGTTTTTCCCTCTCTGCCGGACTTGTGATGGAAGCATCTTCGTAGGTTTTATCCCTGGATACATTGATCGGGGAGATAATGATACCCCATCCGCCGGGTTTCATAACACGGTACAACTCGTTTAAGGCTTTAATATCGTCTTTTACATGTTCCAGTGTATGATTACAGAAAATGACATCGAAACTGTCGTTATCAAAAGGGATGTTCTGGACATCCAACCTGACTCTGGCCAACGGTGATTCAAGGTCGGCAGAATAGTAGTCGATATTTTTAAGTTTCTGAAAACGCTTGATAAAGCAATATTCAGGAGCGATATGCAATACTTTTGCGGGTTTTTGGAAGAATTCCGTTTTGTTTTTCAGGTACAACCACATTAAACGGTGTCTTTCAAGGGAAAGACAATGAGGGCACAGGGCGTTGTCGCGCATGCGGAAGCGGCCGTAAGGAAGAAATTTCCGGTAATGTGAGCCGCAAACAGGGCATTCAACATTGTTCCCCGGGTAAAAAACACCCATCACCCTGGCGCTTATATGGCTAAAGCGCTGTAAGTACTTCCTGGGAACGTACCTAATTACGAAACCGATAACTTTTTTCATTCTATCAGGTTATGAGGCAAAAATAATATTATTTGGGTTTTTCCATCCTTATGCTGCGTATTGTTGTTATTGTTATTTTTGTTCACAAAAAAATAATATGAGTATTGGGAAACATTAACACAAAGTTACAGGCGACAGGTTGCAAGCGACAACTTATTCACTCATCACCCACACCCAAACTACATGCAGCCTGTAACCTGCAAGCTGCTGCCAGCAACCATAGAGCAGGTTACCTGATATTGATCATTCACGATACTCAAAAAAAATAAAATATGGGTTTTCTTGAAATTGCCAGAAGGCGTTTTGCATCCAGGAAGTATTTAGACAAACCGGTAGAAGAGGATAAGCTGCACCGCATACTGGAAGCAGGACGAATAGCGCCATCTGCTGCCAACTACCAGCCCTGGGAATTCATTATACTTAGGAAGCAAAGAAGCATCCTGTATGAAGTATATAAAAGAGAATGGTTTAAGACAGCCCCCGTCGTCATTGTAATATGCGGTGACCACCTTCATTCCTGGAGGAGGGGTGATGAAAAAGATCATATGGATATCGATGTAGCGATCGCAACAGACCATATGACCCTTGAGGCCGCAGATTTGGGACTTGCCACTTGCTGGGTTTGTAACTTTGATAAAAAGCGTTGCTCAGAAATACTTGGCTTGCCGGAGCATATTGAGCCGGTGGTAATTTTACCACTAGGGTATCCTGCTGACCATAAAGAACCCGACAGGCACGCTAAAGAGCGTAAGTCTCTTTCGGAAATCATTCACATGGAAAAATATTAACTCTAATGATCACTAACAGAATCAGGGAAGCTATAAAAATAAAAGAAAGCATACTGCAGGATAATGATTTGCAGGAATGGATCATGAAAGCGGCCCAAATCTGCATTGGAGCTTTCCGTAAAGAGGGTAAAATATTGCTATGCGGCAACGGAGGCAGTGCTGCCGATGCCCAGCATATTGCTGCCGAGCTTTCCGGAAGGTTTTACTACGACAGACCGCCACTGGATGCTGAAGCCCTTCATGTCAATACATCCTATCTTACCGCCGTTGCAAATGACTACAGTTATGCTGATATTTTTTCCAGGATTATACAAGGACGAGGAAAAGCCGGAGATGTCCTGATAGCTTTTTCCACATCAGGTAACTCTCCCAATGTGTTAAAAGCTCTTGAAACGGCTGCATTAAAAAAAATGTCAACAATAGGTTTTACCGGTGCGGATGGTGGTAAAATGAGGACTTCCTGCGACATTCTCATTCGGGTGCCATCGGAAGATACTGCCAGAATACAGGAAAACCACATTTTTATTGGTCACCTGATATGTGAGATTATAGAAAAAGAACTGTTTCCAAAATGATCAGGGAAGTAATTATTCTTGCCGGCGGACTCGGAACACGGCTTCAAAAGTCAGTCCCTGACCTGCCTAAATCCATGGCTCCGGTCGGGGGACACCCTTTCCTGGAATATCAAATGCAATACCTTGAAGAATGGGGCATAAAGAAGTTTATTCTTGCGGTTGGTCATAAACACGAAATGATCCGGGATTATTTCGGAGATCGGTTTAAAAATGTTGAAATTGTGTATTCCATTGAAGATGATCCGCTCGGGACCGGCGGTGCTATCATGAAGGCTATGCAATTGGCTGATTCGGGACAGGTGCTCGTTGCCAACGGGGATACCTATTTTGATGTGCACCTTAATCGCATGTATAACTTTCATCTTTCACGGACAGCCAAAATTACCATTGCCCTGCATCAAACCGATGACGTCTCACGATATGGAAAGGTGGTAAAAGATGCCGAACATAGGATTACCGGCTTCTTTGAGAAAGGGGAAGACTCAGGGGCAGGATATGTCAATGGAGGAGTTTACCTTATCAACCAAAGCTATTTAGCAGAAATGGAGTTCCCGGTCAGATTTTCATTTGAAAAGGATTTTCTGGAAAAAAGATACAAAAACGATGAATTTTATGGTATGCGTTGTACTGCTTACTTTCTCGACATAGGTATACCTGAAGATTATGAGAGGGCACAGGATGACTTTGAAGGATTATTACATTGATAAAAGCTGGAGTCTGTTTCTCGATCGTGACGGTGTGATCAACCGCCGCCGGTTTATGGATTATGTGCGCACAGGAAAGCAGTTTCGTTTTTTGCCCGGAGTGCCTCAAGCCATTGCCGATCTTTCCGGAGTATTTGGACATATTTTCGTAGTGACCAATCAGCAAGGTATAGGCAAAGGCTTAATGACCGAAGAAAATCTGGCTGAAGTGCATGAAACTATGCTTAAAGGAATACATGAGGCAGGCGGCCGTATCACCCGTGTTTATCACAGTCCTTACCTCGAAAAAGAGAACCATATTTTTCGCAAACCCAGGCCGGGAATGGCACTAAAGGCGCGTGAAGATTTTCAGGAAGTGGAATTCACAAAATCGATTATGGTGGGTGACTCCCTCACAGACATGGAATTCGGCAAAACCCTTGATATGGTTACCGTCTTTATCCATACAAAACGCTTAAAAAATCCGATCCACGATAAGATCGATTTCATTTTTAAATCCCTTTCTGAATTTGCTGCTGAACTTACAGAAAGAGAGCATCTATGACCCCATCGCTTATATTCTTCTGTTTTCTTGTTTATACGGCAATACTTTTTGCTGTAGGTTGGATCACATCACGTCGTGCCGACAATGAAACCTTTTTTATTGGAAACCGGCGCTCTCCCTGGTATGTAGTAGCTTATGGCATGATCGGTGCTTCCTTGTCAGGAGTAACTTTTATCTCCATACCCGGGGATGTTGGTAACACCAGGTTTTCATATATGATGATTGTTTTTGGCTACCTGCTGGGATATGCTGTTATCGCCAATGTTTTGCTACCTCTTTATTACAGATTGAATCTCACTTCGATATATTCATACCTGCAGGAACGTTTTGGCAAAAGTTCATATAAAACCGGTGCATCGTTTTTTCTTCTTTCCAGGATAATAGGAGCTTCTTTCAGGATGTTCCTGGTTGTAAACGTATTGCAGATATTCGTCTTCGATGCCTGGGGGATACCGTTCTGGTCGACCGTGGTGTTTTTCCTGTTGATGATCATGCTTTATACATACAAGGGTGGGATAAGGACCATTGTATGGACCGATATGCTCCAGACAACATTCATGCTTGCCGCTGTGGTTATCACTGTGATTCTTATTGCATCGGAAATGCAATTACCCTTAAGGGGATTGCTCAAACAGGTATTTGAATCGGATTACGCGCAACTCACTTTCACTAACTGGCAGCACAGGCATTTTTATCTGAAGGATTTCTTTGCAGGAACTTTCATTGCCATAGTAATGACAGGCCTCGATCAGGATATGATGCAGAAAAACCTTAGTTGCCGGAATATCCGTGATGCGAAAAAGAATATGTACTGGCTTAGCGCTTCACTTGTCCCCGTAAATTTCATATTCCTTATCCTGGGTGCAGTATTATATCTTTATGCAAGCTACATTAACATTGCAATACCGGCTTTGACAGATGATCTTTTTCCCACCATAGCCCTGAAATACATGACTCCCCTGGCCGGTATCGTCTTTATCATAGGCCTTATAGCCGCCGCGTATTCCAGCGCCGATAGCGCGATGACGGCCCTTACAACTTCATTCACCATCGACATCCTTGGTGTTACCCGGAAAAAAGATTGGGATGAAAAGCGGCGCATGAAAATACGCTATTTTGTACATGCAGGTATTGCCTTTATCATGATGATGGTTATCATCGGATTCAGGGCAATAAACGACCAAAGCGTAATCTCCAAACTTTTTACTCTGGCAGGATATACCTACGGCCCTTTGTTAGGTATTTATGCTTTTGGGCTTTTTACAAGATATAACGTCAAAGATCGTTGGGTACCGGTAATTGCCATCATCTCTCCTGTACTCTGCTATGTCATCAGCATTTTTGACCAGGATATCCTTAGCGGATATAACTTCGGTTTTGAACTGCTCATCCTGAATGGGTTGATAACATTTGCAGGATTGTTGATAATTCGGAGGAGAAATAGCGGTGAGTAATGAAAACTGGGAGATATCTTTATATGTGGTTTCGAGGGGTTATGGGTTATGGGTTATGGGTTATGGGTTATGGGTTATGGGTTATGGGTTATGGGT
>JAHJRE010000060.1 GCA_018831055.1 Bacteroidota bacterium | reverse complement strand
TCACGATCAAGCTTAATACCTGCTTTGGTGGCAGCAATCAAGCTGTTCACGATAACATTCGGTGGCACCTTTCTCCACCGCATGAAAACCAATTGCAATAATGATATTCTAACATCAGAGATCAGTGCCTTGAACCAAAGTCCAACAGGAATGAAGTAAAAAATAAGCCAAATGGCAAATAATGATCCAAAACCTATGGCAATAATGATAATAACCTGTGAGTTCATTTTATTCAGATTTGCGTTTAACGTATATTTTGTTCCAGTCTATTTTTTCAACAATAATTTCCGTGCCTTGTTCAAGATATTCACCGGTAGTACTGACTTCATAAAAATCACCGTTAATGAATGCCTTACCCATTGGTGCCAGGCGTGAGGTGGTCTTGCCTTCATCACCCGGATGTATCTTCATTTCATCTATAACATTAACCCGGCTGTCTATTTCGCGCTTGAGAGATATCCTCTTCCATGTTTTGGATCGTAGAGAAAGGAAAAGAGTAACAAAACTCAGGATGAAAGTTCCTGCCAGGGTTAAATGACCTGCTGTTGATCCATAAACATGATAAGCCTGCCATATACCCACTCCCATAAGAGCAAAGCCTAAAATACCGGCAATACCTGTACCGGGTATGACCAAAATCTCCAGGACCAGAAATGCAAGTCCAATAAATATTAGTATTCTGATGATTAGCCAGACCATAGTACGGGTATTAATTAATCTCCACTGTTAGTTTGCGGTTGATCATTTCATTACGCAAAGGGGTGAGCTCTTCTGCTGTTCCCTTTTTAACACCGCATTTTCCTTTAAGATGGGCAATCCATGCACATTGCTCAGCCTGTACATGATCATGATTGCAAACTTCTATCAGGCTTTCAATTACGTAATCAAAGGTATTAAAGTCGTCATTAAAAAGGATCAGATCCTTCAAATCTTCAGTGACCTCTTTTTCCTGGTTTATCGATTTGGTCTTTTCTTTAACCATTTTATTTTACAAACTGTTAAGCAGGGTAAAAATACAATAAATTTCCATGCTAACACAAGGCCTTTACCTCCAGGTTCATTTTTTTTCGATAATTTTGCCGTGCATTACAGAATATGAGCAGTTTCGAAGATTTTACCCAAAATATATATAACAACCTGCAAAAGCCTCTACCTGGGTTGATGGCTCATTTACAAATGGCTCCGGCCGAACGTGCTGAAATGATGAAATACCCCGATTCCGGGAAAGATGCCAGGGAGGCTGCCGTGATGATATTATTCCATCCCGTGAATGATCAGCCTCATTTGATTTTTATAGTAAGGCAGTCGTACGATGGGGTTCACAGCGGCCAGATATCATTTCCCGGTGGTAAGAGGGAGCCCGAAGATCCGGATTTGATTCAGACAGCCATCCGGGAAACTGCGGAAGAAATTGGCATTAATTCCAAAATAATCAGGGTACTCGGAACCACTTCCCCCCTCTTTATCCCTCCGAGCAACTTCATGGTAACCCCCGTAGTCGGATATTGCCCTACAATTGATAATTTCACACCACAGGAGAGTGAGGTAAAAGAGGTTCTCACCATACCTTTTACCCATTTCACCGACGGTCGGTATAAAAAAGTACACACGGTAAATGCGTCATACAAAAGAAATATGATGGTTCCATGTTACAGGATTCAGGAACACATTATATGGGGAGCAACAGCAATGATGCTAAATGAACTCGTGGAAATTATCAAAAACTGATCATTCTACTATGATCTCATGAGTCAGTTCAGCTCCTTTGGAAAGTAAGGCACTTACTCCACAATACCTATCCTGGGATAACGATATGGCCTTTTCCAGCTTATCCAAAGGAAGATCCTTACCCCTGAAGACATACCTGAGATGGATCTTATCATAGTATTTCGGATGTTCTTCGGTAAGATTGCCTTCAACTTCCACGTTGAAATACTCCGGTTCAATACGCATTTTCTTCAGGATGGAAATCACATCCATCCCGGTGCAACCAGCTAAAGAAACAAGGGTTAATGGCTTAGGCCTTGGTCCCAAATTCTGACCGCCAACAGCTTCCTCAGCATCAAGCATGATCTTGAATCCTCCTGTGTTTGCTTCAAATGCCATGCCTTCCTTCCAGGTACAATCAATTTTTGTCTTCATATTCAGTTTTTTTATCAAACAACCAAGTTAGTGAATTGTTTACGATATATTATTCCGTATAACAAAAACCACCCGGTACTATGCCTGCAGACACCTCCCTGATCTTTCTGCCCTTGCGGTCAAAGACAAGAACGCTGCCTTCCTGCTGAAAATCAACTGCATCGGAAACATATATCCATGAATGTACAGGATCGGTAAATAAGGAATAAAAGAATCGGCCTTCCGCCGAAATAAACGGTGAAGAAGAGAGTACCGTATCCTCAATGCCTGTGACATATACTTCCGGATTCAAAAAGATCAGCGAATCACCTCCGGCAAATGCTTTCAAAGAGGTAGGACTGCTCTCCAGAAGCGGGAATTCAATCTTCCTTTCTATTTCCAGATCCTGAGGATCAATTCGATAAAGAGCCGGTATCTCCTCATTCATAAATCCACCGCTGCACAAAACCCAGAGCTTTCCATTTTTGTCAACGACCATGCTGTTGGGTTCTTTCGTAACTGTTATTTCACCAGCCAATTGATCCGTCATGGGATCAATCACCTGTACGGTGTTATTTTCTGCCTGTACATAAAAATTAGACCAGTTGGCTGCAAATACCTTATTGTCTGCAAATACCAAAGCCTCTGCTGATTTGCCCAGGTCAACAAAACCCGAAACTTTTAGTCCGTCAAGATCGATAACATGCAAACCACCATTTTGAAGATCAGAAACATAAGCCTTGCTATCGTTGACTTTCAAAATCTGCCTGGGCGAAGTCATTCCGGTTATCGTCCCCGAGGATATAAAGTTGTATTTGTTAACCACTTCAATTTTGGAAGAATTATTGACTACAATATAAGCACTGCTGCCCCATATACCCATGAACGTAGGAACATCTCCCAAAGGACGCTGGTTCATAGTGTAGAAAATGTCTTTAAACAGTGTATTTCTTTCTTCATTGAAAAAAAACACAGAACCATTTCCCTGGAGGAAATTCCCTTCATTTACAATGAAAACACCCTGACCGTAAATGTACTTGTCCTGTGTTTGTATAACCTCTCCCGGATCATTGTCCTTTTGGCAGGCCCAAAAAGCTGTAGATAATCCTGCTGTAAAAAGTAAACTGCGTAAAATTTTTCCGCTTTTCATAAGTATTGTTTTAATGGGTTGATTGTTTTTGTCCGTATTCCAGGATGAGGGAAATGTAAAAATTCCTCCCCGGCATGGGTTGTCTGACCACCGATTGATAAGACACATCCGCAAGGTTATTAACCCTGAGCTCCATCTTTATCCTGAAATTTTTAAAACTCATTGATTTGTTAATATACACATCCTGAAGGATATACGAGGGAAGATATCTCGAATTATCTGCCACAGTATACCTTATCCCGGTGAATTGCAGGTGATATCCCGCTTCGGCTCCAAAAGCCGAAAGATAAGCCCTGCCGTTTGCTTTGTGTTTAGGGATATATATAAGTTGCATGCCCTCAAGTGGGTCATTTTCGCCTTCCCGTGTACTGATAGTATATGAATAATTACTTTCAATACCAGCTCCTATATTCTTGTTAGTGAATGAAATAATTAATCGAGACTCCAGTCCCCGAGCAAGGTTTTGTGCGACATTTTCAGGAGCCCAAATCCCCGCTTGCGAGGGTGTCCATTGGATCATATTTTGAATACTGTTTATAAATCCTGTGAAACCGGCATTAACCATAATGTTGTCCTGCCCCCCGTATGTCCAGTCCAGTCCCAAATCCGATGTTATCCCTTTCTCAGGCAAAAGGTCAGGATTCCCTTTGGCATACCCATCAAACTGCCAGTAAAGGTCGTTAAGAGAAGGAAGTCGATAATTTCTCGCCAGGCTGCCCTTGAGCACCAATCCGCTTTTTTCCCATGGGTTGATTTTCAATTCCATGCCAGGCATCAGTGGTGAAAAGCTCTTTCCTGCATATTCTCCGCGCAGCATCAATTCAACCTCCAACCCCCTGGCCAGGATAAGTTCCAGTGTTGCCAGCATGGATGAAATCATGCGTGACTTTGTATTTCCCAGACTTTCGGAAACGGCCGTCTGATATGTGTTGTCCCAGTTTACCCTTAAACCCGCAAAAGATGCAAGCGAAGTGATTAAACCCGCACCTACAATTCTCGAATCGGAAATGTTCCGTGTATGCAGATTGCTCTCATCATTATCATAGTGCATATCGTCATGCACCCATCCGGCTTTTACATCCCATTTTCTGCCCTTTTGGATATATTGCCAGGATAGCATGCCGCGCATAGCAAAATCATCCTGATGTTCTTTGTTCCCATGAAATTCCTGGACAGTGGTTGGCGGAATATTATGTCTGGACTTTTGCAACCAGAGTATTCCTTTAAAATAATGATGATTATCTGTTCTGAAATAAAGCTCCTGCTGACCTCCATAACGTCCATAGTCTGCGTTTTCCCTTCTTTCAGCAGGATTACCGGCTTTATCTGTATTCACGTAGGGGAAGTCCATCCTGGATTGCTGGTAAAACAATCTGCTGACCGAGTGTACACGTGAGTTTCCTGCTGCTAAACGGAAGTATCCTCCTGATGTATGGAAACTACCTGCATCCTGAATATATTTAACATTTAGCCTGTCATCCCATGAAGCATTGTTTTCCAGGATGATATTTCCTCCGAAGCTGCCACTACCGTATATGAGCGACGGACTTCCCGGAAGCATGCTGATATTATCAGAAAAAAGGGCAGGTATATTCGAAAAGTCGGACTGGCCTAAAGAAGGAAGGTTTAATGGAATGCCATTCCATACCAACTGTGTGTGTGAAGCTGTTGTGCCCCGGAACGACAGTGTAGACGGACTGCCCTCTCCATAGGATTTTACTGCAATACCGGTATAGGCATCCAACAGGGTAGCCAATCCCGAAATTGCCCGGTCTTCATAAATATTCCCGGGGATTACCTTCTTATCCTCTGCTTCGGCCAGGATGGATATTTCTTTCAGTCTCACCGTATCCGCTATATTTTGCCCGATAGCAGAATATCCGGATAACAGTAAAAGAGCCAAAAATGTAAAAAGACCTTTGTCCATTTTCAGGTTATAATCACATATATGATAACCCAAAACTAACCGGAACCAAACTGGAATAATTATCCAATGCCTTTTTCCCGAAAGCTTTGATAGTATCTGATATCCGATGGCAGGTCTTCTGACTTATCCCGGTTTCCGGCGGCCTTCCCATTCCCCGAGGGAACAGTGGCAGGTGTTGACGGAAACCTTGCCTTTGGGCAGGGAATCACAGCAGCGGGAACTGTCCGGGATTTTCACCCGGTTCCCTATTATGCGCTGAAAATGAATTATTTCAGCCGCACCATCACGATCACAAATATAGAAAATTATTGCGTCGAAGAAAATGATTTATAAAAAAAATACTACATTTACAATCCGATTTGTTGAACCAGGTTTTCATGAGCCTTTGAAAAGAGAAATTGAGATGAGTTTATTCAGAAGCATATTGTTTGTCTTGGCTACAGGAGTCATTATCTTGATCGTAAGCTCTTCCTGCGGAAGGGGAAGTATCTACAACACACACTCAAGGGTTTCATACAACAGAGGTGCGCATGTCAAAGCCTATAAGGGAAATCCAAACAGGAATTCATTTACTCATTCCGCTTCAATCCGTAAAAAATACGTTTTGAAAAAGTAGCTTATTAATCCTCGTCAGTCCCATTACCCAGGAAAGGGTAGCGATAATCTTCCGGCGGATTAAAGTTTTCCTTGATCGCCCGGGGAGAAACCCATCGCAGCAGATTCAGATACGAGCCTGATTTATCATTGGTACCGCTTGCTCTTGCGCCGCCGAAGGGTTGTTGCCCTACCACGGCTCCTGTCGGCTTGTCGTTGATATAAAAGTTACCGGCTGCATTAACCAGCTTTTTCAAAGCTTGGTTAATAATATAGCGATCGGTTGCAAAGATGGAGCCGGTAAGGGCGTATGGAGATGTTTTATCAACCATTTCGAGGGTTTCATCGAATTTTTCATCATCATACACGTAAATGGTAAGTACCGGCCCGAAAATTTCTTCCTGCATGGTAACATACATTGGGTCCTGCACCAAAAGAACGGTAGGTTCGATAAAATATCCCTCCGATTTGTCATGATTGCCGCCCGCGACGATTTCTACTCCCTCATCTTTCTTCGCCTGTTCAATATATCCGGTAATTTTATCAAAGGCTGCCTCATCGATCACAGCATTAATAAAATTGGAGAAATCCTCCACGCTTCCCATTTTGAATGATTTCAGGTCGGCAATGATACCATTTTTCACGGCAGGCCACATACTGGCGGGGATATAAGCCCGTGAGGCTGCCGAGCATTTCTGGCCCTGGTACTCAAAAGCTCCACGGGTCAATGCTGTTACCACCTGCTTAGGGTTAGCCGAGTGGTGAACCATTACAAAGTCCTTCCCTCCTGTCTCACCAACAATCTTGGGATAGGTATTATGCAACATAACATTCTCCCCAATGGCTTTCCATATCTTCTTAAATACTTCGGTCGAACCGGTAAAATGTACACCCACAAAGTCAGGATGGCGCGACATGATCTTACCTCCTATGGGTCCCGGGACAAAGATCATATTGATAACCCCGTCGGGAAGACCGGCTTCACGGAATATGTCCATGATCACCTTGGCTGAATACACCTGAGTATTGGAAGGTTTCCAAACAACCACATTTCCCATCAATGCCGGCGCCGATGGCAGATTACCGGCGATAGACGTAAAATTGAACGGAGTAAGAGCATACACGAACCCTTCCAGGGGTCTTTGCTCTACCCTGTTCCATGTACCCTTGCCGGATACGGGTTGATCACGGTATATTTGCACCATGAATTCCACATTGTACCGAAGAAAATCAGCCATCTCACAAGCTGCATCTATTTCAGCCTGGTAGACATTCTTCGATTGTCCCAGCATGCTAGCGGCATTGATTTTTGCCCGGTAGGGTCCTGAGATAAGGTCGGCTGCTTTCAGAAATATTGAGGCACGCTGATCCCAGGGCAACTCCTGCCATTGCTGACGGGCTTGCAATGCCGCCCCAATGGCCATGTTCACATGCTCTTCTCCTCCCATATAATAATATCCCAGGATGTGACGTATCTCATGGGGAGGACGAACAGGTAGCTTTTCATCCGTCCTTACTTCACGTCCACCAATAATCATCGGAATATCTGTCATTACCGATTTCATATCCTTAAGAACCCTCTTTAACTCAGCCCTTTCCGGACTTCCTGGGGCATAATTAAGTACCGGCTCATTGTAAGCTTTTGGTACTTCATACATTCCTTTTGACATTTTTTTTGTATCTTTGTATTTACAGGGTCATTTTCTTCAGGAAAAGTTTTTCCCGTCGTTTCTCTCAATTGTTTCGTCGCCGGAATATCCCGGTTTCCTGTTTTGCAAAACCCTGATGAATAACACTTCAAATCAAAAAAAGTTTTATGTTTCTTGGCATACCAACTATAACGGATATGGATTTTGATTTCTTTACACTGAGTGATAAGCGGACATTGTTCCGGAAACTGATGGAGGAGAATCCCGACCTCAAATCCATTCTTAAAGAATCCGGGAATACGGATACGTTACATACTCGCATCCGCGAAATGGCAATTCCTGTGTTAGAAGGCAATCCCAAGGCATTATCATATTACAGAATGGAGACACACGGCAGGGAAGCTTGCGAAAAGCTTGCATGGAGAGATTTTGCCGCCATACGCATCCTGGATTATGTTGACCATAGCGGTATAGAAATAGAAGACCTTAACCTCCATGGTGAAACCGTAAAGTCGGAGCCTTTCCGTTGGCTTTGGGAAGCCTTCCATGGAAAAACCACAAACATTAACTCCGATTTCCTGAGGGATATGATATATCTCTTTCGTCAGTTGAAAGGCATTGCCCTCAGGGAATTACCCAGCCGGGAAACCGTGATCGGATGGATGAAACGCCACCCTTCCGGGCTGGATGAAGAGATCATTGCCCTGAGAAAACAAAACAAGGATCGCATCATCCGGAAGTTCATCGAACTGATGGACAGAGGGGAGAAAACCGATCCTAAGTATTTCTTTGAAGAAGGAATGAGTTTTCAGGAAAAATACAACAGGATGGTGGAATGGTGGGATGAAAGGCTGTTTCACCTGAGATTTGCCATCCGGTCTCCTGAACGTCTGAATGCAATGCTTGACGGAACGCTTTCAAAGGAAACCATGATCATCCTTGAGGAAGCGCGGCAGGCCGGCATTCCCACCTTTGTCAATCCTTATTATCTTTCATTGCTTCACGTAAATCCGCCGGAACATCTTAAAGGCACAGATGAAGCAATAAGGGAGTATGTGCTTTATTCCAGGAAATTAGTTGATGAGTTTGGGCACATTGTAGCCTGGGAAAAGGAAGATGAGGTAGAAGACGGGAAACCCAATGTTGCAGGATGGCTTCTTCCCCGCGGAAACAACATTCATCGCCGCTATCCTGAGGTCTCCATACTCATACCGGATACCATGGGGCGGGCTTGCGGGGGATTGTGTGCTTCCTGCCAGAGAATGTTTGATTTCCAGAGTGGTAACCTGAACTTCAATCTCAACAAACTCCTTCCCGGAGAAAAGTGGCCTCAAAAGCTCGAAAGGCTTATGAAATATTTTGAGGAAGACGCCCAGCTTCGTGATATTCTTATAACCGGCGGCGATGCATTGATGAGTTCCAATAAATCACTGCAAGCCATTTTGGATTCTGTTTACCGGATGGCCGTCCGGAAAAAGGAAGCAAACCGTTCCAGGAAAAACGGTGAAAAACATGCTGAAATACAAAGGGTCAGGCTTGGAACGCGTTTGCCTGTTTACCTGCCGCAAAGGATCACCGATGACCTGGCCTCTATCCTGGCAGAATTCAAGAATAATGCCCGAAAAATCGGGATACGGCAGTTTGTGATACAGACTCACTTCGAGACCGCCCTGGAGATAACTCCCGAATCGAAAAAAGGAATTGAAAGACTCTTATCTGCCGGATGGATAGTGACCAACCAACAGGTTTTCACTGCCGGAGCTTCCCGCAGGGGACATACAGCCAAGCTCCGTAAAGTACTGAACGATACCGGTGTTCTGCCCTATTACACATTCACTGTAAAAGGCTACCGGGAAAACAGCTTTAACTTCGCTACCAACGAAAGGGCTTTGCAGGAACAAAACGAAGAGAAAACAGCCGGGCTGGTACCCCGTGAATATTACGATGAAATACGACATTTCCCCGATGACCCGGAGAATATGATCAATCACATCCACAACCTGAGAGAAAAAACCGGTCTGCCATTCCTGGCAACCGACCGCAATGTACTAAACCTGCCTGGTGTTGGCAAAAGCCTGACATACCGGACAATAGGGATCACTCCCCATGGCCGGAGAATACTCGAATTCGATCATGATCATACAAGAAAACATAGCCCCATCATTGAAAAAATGGGGAAAGTGGTCATAGTGGAAACAAAATCGGTTTCTGCTTATCTGCGCCAACTTGAGTCCTTTGGTGAGAATATTAAGGAATATATTCATGTTTATGGCTATTCTGCCGGGGAAACCGAACCTGTGATACCAATCTATAAATATCCGGGTTATGAGTTTGAAGTCACGGAAAAATTCACCAATCTGGATTGCAGCAATTGATTTTTCTTTAACTTTCGCAGGATGTAATCCTTGTTTGTTATGAAAATAGTCCGCCCAGGAATACTATGCGCCCTTATCTCCTTTATGCTTACGTCCTGTCATGTTGGAAGATACTTTCACTGGAATTTAGCTGACGTAAATGATTACAGGAGGTTTCCTGCTGACAGTGTTAAAAAGGGACCACAAACGTTTTCCTTCAACATTGCCCCCGGAAATATTTCTCTTACGCTCGCCAAAGATTATAATAAGAAAGGGAAACTCACATCTTTCGAGGATTTCCTGAAGCACGAAAAAACCACGGCATTCCTGATAATACGGAACGACAGTATCATTTACGAAAAATATTTCTACGGAAATAATGAAAACAGCGTTCTGCCATCGTTTTCAGTGGCCAAATCATTTGTTTCCGCTTTGGCCGGTATAGCCGTAGCCGAAGGGTACATAAAAAGTGTCGACGACCCGGTAACAGACTATGTCAAAGGATTCAAACATGAAGGTTTCGACAAGGTCACGCTTCGTCACCTGCTCGACATGCGCTCGGGAGTCCGTTTCAATGAAGGTTATGTGAATCCTTTTGGCCATATGGCCAAGTTTTACTATGGCACCCATCTCGACAAGTACACACTGAAGCTGAAAATCAGGGAAGCGCCGGGATTACATTATGATTATATCAGCGGGAACACCCAGATCCTGGCTATGGCCCTGGAAAACAGTACAGGAAAGACATTGCCGGTATACCTTCAGGAAAAGATATGGATCCCTCTGGGTATGGAAAAGGATGCATCCTGGAATTATGATTCCCGCAAACACCACAGAACCAAATCTTTTTGTTGTATCAACGCCACCGCGAGGGATTTCGCAAAATTTGGCCGTCTATACCTGAAAAAAGGCAACTGGCAAGGAAAACAACTTATCCCTGAATCCTGGATGAAGCAGAATTTCACGATCACCCACGACTCCAGGGATTCTCAGGGCTATCCCTACGAAATGCACTGGAGAGTAAAAACCGATGGAAGCATATTTGCAAAAGGCATCCTGGGACAATACATTTACGTAGATCCTGAAAAAGACTTGTTAATATTGCGTTTTGGAAAAAAAGCCGGGAAAACCAATTGGCCGGCCCTTTTTGAAACGATTGCCAGGGAAGTAAGCCGGGAAAAACAATAAAATTCACCAGGAGCTACTTGCCTTCCTCCCCCTTTTTGTACTTTTTCTCTTCCCTTAATGTGCCGTCGTCATTGTACTCTGACCATTTTCCATGTTTCAGACCGTCCTTGTATTCCCCAGTGAGCTTCAATTTGCCGTTTTCATGGTACTCGCGATACAAACCAACCGGAACATTGTTTTCATAATTTTCCACTGTACGCAGGCTGTCATTTTCATAATAGGTCTTTTGTATACCCGAGAAAACACCTTCCTTATAATTGAACTCGGCTACTTTTTTGCCTTTCATATCGTACCAGATGGTTATGCTGTCGCGCTGGTCATTACGGTAATAAGCCTCTTCCTGTACGACCCCATTCTCATAAAAGAGTTCCGTTTTCCCTTCTTTCAGTCCGTTTCTGTATGAGATGCGGTTTTCGGGAGTGCTGCCGTAACGATACTCTGTGGCAGTCCCATGCAATTTCCCATCCTTGTAATAACTCTCGGAACGCAAATATCCCCGCTGTTCAATTTGCACACTGATTCCGTCAAGTTGCCCGTTCCGGTAATTTTCTATCTTCGAAATCATTCCTTTGGGGTGATATACCGTCCATAATCCTTCTTTGATCCCCTTATTATATCTTCCTTTCGATTCTATAGCCCTGTCTTTCTCAATCCACATCCCCTGCTTGATACCTGCGGCATCGGTATAGTTAACGGTGTCTCCGATCTCATTGATCACGTAGGATTGTCCCGAAACCAGTCCGAAAGCCGGAACCAGGGCGCAAACAAGCAATAAGCGTAATGTCTTCATAATTATTCCTTTCATTTATGGGTTCAAAAGTACTATCTTATGATCAAATATTCAACTCAGGAAACAATCCCTGCGTATAACTCATAGGGTCCGCTATCTTCTGCCCTTGCCTTGACAAATGACCCAATCCATGATTCATCCCAGGGCTTTCGAATCAGCACTTCATTATCAACCTCGGGAGAATCAAATTCGGTTCTGCCCACGAGATACTCCCCTTCCCGGCGATCAATAAGTACCCTGATATCTTTACCGGTCATTTGCCGGTTCAAGTCCTCCGATATCTTTTCCTGGATACCCATAATAATATCCATTCTTTCCTGCTTAATCCCGGCAGGAACATCATCCATCAATTTCGCAGCTTCGGTATTTTCTTCCTGAGAATATGTGAACACTCCCAGCCTGTTAAAGCGGGTTTCCTCCACAAAGCGGACAAGTTCGCGGAACATTGCCTCAGACTCCCCGGGATAGCCAACCATCAATGAGGTACGGAGGGCAATGCCCGGCACTTCTGATCGGATCTTATCAATCAGTTCAAGGGTTTCTTTCTTATTTATCCCACGCCTCATCGACTTCAGGATGGGATCACTGATATGCTGGAAGGGAATATCGAGATATCGGCAGATATTGCTGTTTTCTCTTATCAAAGGGAGTATATCTTCCGGAAAACGCGAGGGATAAGCATAATGGAGCCTGATCCAGATGTCATCCCGGCTTTTTGCCATCTTCTCAAGCAGGGAGGCAAGCCGGCTTTCACGATACAGATCATAACCGTAATAACTCAGATCCTGCGAGATAAGCAGGATTTCCTTAACGCCGGAACCGGTAAGGAAAGCAAACTCATTTAAAATATCGTCTTCTTTCCTTGATTTATGCTTTCCCCTGATCATTGGGATAGCGCAAAAAGAACAATGGCGATCGCATCCCTCAGCTATTTTAAGATATGCATAATGGCCGGTAGTGACAAAGCGGGAAGGTATGACCTGATCATGACAGGAAGATCCCAGGAAAGTCAGAATATCCGACTGCTGCTCGACACCAAACATCCCATCCGCTTCCGGAATCTCGGTTTTTAGTTCTTTGGGGTAGCGTTGAGATAAGCAACCCATAACCAAAAGTTTTTTTATTCTGCCCTGGCTCTTAAGTGCAGCATATTCCAGGATGGTATCTATGGATTCTTCCCGGGCATCATGGATGAAACCACAGGTATTAATGATCACGATATCGGTATCCTCCGGGTCGTCAGCTTTAACATCAAAGCCTCCCTTGGTGAGTCTCGCCATAAGATTTTCCGAATCGACCAGGTTTTTCGAGCAACCCAGAGTAACAACATTTACCGATAATGGCTTTTTATTACGGATCACAGTATTTTATGTCATTCATTGAACAGGGAATCAACAAATTCCGCACGGTTAAAGACCTGCAGGTCTTCCATTTTTTCTCCTATTCCGATATACTTGACAGGGATTTTAAACTGATCGGATATCCCGATTACTACGCCACCTTTGGCAGTTCCATCGAGTTTGGTGAGCGCAAGGGCATTGACTTCGGTGGCAGCCGTAAATTGGCGGGCCTGCTCTATGGCATTCTGTCCGGTGGAAGCATCCAGGATCAGTAATACTTCCTGGGGAGCCTCGGGGATAACCTTTTGCATGACCCTGCGTATCTTGCTGAGCTCATTCATGAGGTTGATCTTATTGTGCAACCTTCCGGCAGTATCAATGATCACCACATCGGCTTTGTTCGCTTTAGCCGTAACCAGGGTATCATATGCCACTGAAGCAGGATCGGCGCCCATTGGCTGTGTAACGATTGGTACACCTACTCTTTCCGACCATATCTTTAACTGGTCGACAGCAGCAGCCCGGAATGTATCTGCTGCCCCCAATAAAACACTCTTCCCTGCCTTTTTAAATTGATAAGCCAGTTTCCCTATGGTAGTGGTCTTTCCAACCCCGTTAACCCCAACAACCATTATCACATAAGGGTTATCCAACTGAGGAAGGGAAAAATCGCGGTAATCTTCGGTGTTATTTTCCTGGAGCAGTTCAACGATCTCTTCCTTAAGGATCATATTCAGTTCAGCAGTACCCAGATATTTATCACGGGATACCCTCTCCTCTATCCTTTCGATAATCCGGATGGTGGTTTGAACGCCAACATCCGAACTGATGAGTACCTCTTCCAGGTTATCCAATACTTCATCGTCAACCCGGGATTTACCCATGATGGCCTTCGACAGCTTGGAAAAAACGCTCTTCTTGGTCTTGTCGAGCCCCTGGTCAAGCTTCTCCTTCCTGTCTTTCGAAAATATTGAAAACACTCCCATACCTTAAATAATAAAAAAAGCTTCTTCCCCGCCAGGAAAAAGCTTTTGTAAACTCTTTTCCGTAAACTTTAATTCTTTGCCAAAAAGTCTTTTACCTGATCGTTGGGAATAATATCCTCTTTAAAAACGTAAGCACCAGACTTAGGTGATCTGACCATGCGAATAACCTTGGCAATGTCTTTTCCTGCAGCTTGCAGTGTAGCAACAACTTTCTTTGCCATATCTTAAATTATTTGATTTCTTTATGAACTGTCATCTTCTTCAGGATGGGGTTGAATTTTTTCAGCTCCAGCCTGTCGGGAGTATTCCTTTTATTTTTTGTTGTTATATACCGGGATGTGCCGGGAAGGCCGGATGCCTTATGCTCAGTACATTCCAGGATAACCTGTCCTCTCTGGTCTTTCTGTTTCTTTGCCATGGATTTGATCCTCCTTTAAAATTCGGAGCGCAAAATTACATCTATAAATTGAATTATCCTAATGGGCTTGGAATTTTTTTATCAAGTATTGTAATTTGCTTTAATTTTGAAGTATGACATGGGAGGTATTCATTCGTGGTTTCAAAAGTTATCTCAGGCTGGAAAAGGGATTATCCGATAATTCCATCCAGGCTTACCTGAATGATGTTAAAAAATTATCAGATTTTGTTAAAGCCGAAGAAGGGGGAATGGCTCCGGCCAAGCTCAATCATGAGGTAATTTCCCGTTTTCTGGCCAGCCCTGATATTACCGGTCTGAATGCCCGTTCTCAAACACGGGTAATTAGCGGGTTAAGAGCATTTTACCGTTACCTTGAGCTCGAAAAGCAGATAGTTACAAATCCCATGGAAAGGATTGAATCGCCAAGGACAGGCCGTAAACTTCCCGATATCCTTTCGCTGGAAGAGATCAACAGCCTGATCGCATTCATTGATCTCAGCAGGCCGGAAGGCCACCGGAACAAGGCCATGCTGGAAACACTCTACGGGTGTGGACTCCGGGTTTCGGAACTGATCAACCTGCGCATCACCGAACTGCATTTCCGCGAAGGGTATATAAAAATTACAGGGAAGGGAAACAAAGAAAGACTGGTTCCCATTGGCAATGCGGCCGAGAAAAATATTATTGACTACCTGCAGGGCCACCGGGTCACTCTTAAAATCGCCAGGGGCCATGAAGATTTCGTGTTTTTAAACCGTCACGGACGTAAACTGACCCGGGTCATGGTCTTCCTGATAATCCGGAACCTGGCCTCCGTGGCCGGTATCCATAAAAAAATCGGACCCCACACCTTCCGTCACTCCTTTGCCACCCATATGGTGGAAAGAGGAGCCGACCTGCGCGCAGTGCAGGAAATGCTCGGGCATGAATCCATAACAACAACGGAAATCTATACTCACCTAGACCGTACCTACCTCAGAGAAACAATTATGAGGTTTCATCCAAGATCGTGAAAGAAAGTCACAAGTTGCAAGCTGCAAGCTGCAAGTTACAAGTT
>JAHJRE010000059.1 GCA_018831055.1 Bacteroidota bacterium | reverse complement strand
CTTAAAAACTTTGAGGTCGTTCATTACAACCAATATTCGATCTTTTATACCGACTACCCATTTAAAGAGGGAACCCTGTTTTACAACGGGACCATTTCATCGAACAACAAGATTCTAAAGATGGATAATAACATCTTTATCAAAAAAATATACCTTGGGGAGAAAGTAGATAATGATGCAGGGATGCATTTGCCGATGAAATTGATTCTGGCCATTGTCAGGGATAAAGAGGGAAATGTTTCACTGGAGATACCAATCACTGGAGACCTGAAAGACCCGAAAATCAACTATTGGAACCTGATTGGTCAGGCACTGGGGAATTTCTTTCGCAAGATTTTCTCTTCACCATCACGCCAACTTGCCAGGGAATATAAAGAGAATGATCAGTTTTTCAAAGATATCTGCTTCGATGAAAACCAGGAAACATTAACTGACCGTCAAAAACTTCAGCTCGATAAACTAGCCCAGGTTCTCACCGAAAAGACGCAACTAGTCATTGATTTTCAACACCTTGACTATTCCGAAAAAGATGACTCTTCACATCAGGATATCATGGCAAATCGTTTTAAATTATGGAATAACTTGATCCGTGATTACCTGAGTCCTTTTCTTGATGATCCTGTCAACCGTTTTACCTTTTCAGAGAAAGAGAAGAATAGTACGGATGATCTCTCTAAAAAAAGTGAGAAAAAGGATCTTTGCTATGAATTGGTATATTCCATAACCAAATAATATGCTCTTATATATAACATCAAATCTTACCAATGTCTGATTCGAAAAATTTACTTACTCAAGACAATTTGACCACCCGTGTACTTGAAACATCAATCCGGGTTGGTCTGGTCATTATTTTGCTGGTCTGGTGCTACCTGATCATACAGCCTTTTATGGTGATGATAATCTGGGGGATTATCATTGCAATTGCCCTCTATCCTGGATATAACTGGCTGAAAAAGAGGCTTGGAGAACGAAAAAAACTTGCTGCTTTGTTGTTGACTTTTCTCGCCTTAATCATTATAATATTACCTCTTGGGTTACTTGCCGGTTCGCTTGTCAGCGGTGTGGAACAAATTCTGGATCTATTTCAAAATAATCAGACTCTGATTCCACCACCACCCGATCATGTCAAGTCGTGGCCTTTGGTCGGAGAACCGGCGCATGGTTTTTGGACTAAAGCATCCACTAACCTGGGAGGGATGATTACGGAATACGAGTCCCAGCTTCAGGTAGTTTTAACCTGGTTACTAGGAGCCATCAGTGGAGGTGTGCTCGGTTATCTGAAGTTCATTGTATCTATTCTGATCGGAGGTATACTGTTGGTTTATACAGATGCAGGAAGCAAATCTGCCTATGATATTGCGCATAAGCTACTTGGAGAAAGAGGGAAAGAGTATGCAGAGAATGCAGAGCGGACGGTCAGGAATGTTGCCCGGGGAATTCTTGGCGTTGCCTTGATTGAAGCTCTGTTAGCAGGACTGGTATTTATGATCTTCGGGGTTCCCGCTGCTGGTCTATGGGCTCTTCTGATGTTTATTTTAGGGATTGTCCAGATTGGGATACTCCCTGTAGCAATCCCTGTTATTATTTACATGTTTTTTACTGCCGGTACATTCAATGCAATTGCTGTGCTGGTTGGTGTGGTTTTGATTCTGCCTTTAAATAACATTCTGAAACCGATCCTGCTTGGGAAAGGAGCACCAGCGCCGATGGTTATTATCTTTATGGGAGCTATCGGAGGTTTTATCGTTTCAGGAATTCTTGGGTTATTTGTAGGTGCCGTCATCTTATCCATCGGTTATAACCTCTTTTTACTCTGGATTAAAAACGAGGAAACGGAGACAAATAATGAATCAGCCTGAAAAGGCCCTGCAGCAGGCGGGGATCGTTTGATGTATGGAAAGGACAGTCCTGAAAAGGTAGATTATTCTCTTGGGAAGAGATACGTGTAACCGATGGAAATGGCAAATGTTTGCGAATATACAGTGGCTTTCTTAAAATCCGCCTGATTGGGGTTGATCATGGCATAGGGATCAATGTTTTCCTGAGGACTGAATGTGTAGGTAATTCCCACTGAGATAATTTGCTTTTTGCGATGGAAAGAGAGTCCCAGTGAACAATGGTAGAGATCCCAGTTTCCTCCATGGTTAGAAAATATATCTTCATGCTCAGCCTGTTCGTAGCTGGAAAAATCGGTATGGAAACCGGCAAGGAGGGAGAGCCTGGGAAAGAGTTTCTGTTCCAGTCCAATCCCAACATTGAAAACAGCTTTTGCTTTTCGCTGAACCAGTAAAAAATCCTGCGCAAATTCCTGAATATAGGAGCTGTCCTCATACTGAGGAGGATAAATAAATGGTGTGGTTTGGGGAGCCATCATGTCGTATTGACGGATTCCGAAGAAATACTCCCCCGACAAGGCAATCCGTGTTTTCGGCGTTGAATATTCAACGCCGAAAGCCATTGAAAGAGGCCGTTGATAACGCACTTTGATCTTAGAAACCCTGTCCATCAGGATGAAGCTTTGTGCCGTGTCTGATGGATCATCAGAAGCCGCGTACACCGAAAACTCGCGTTGCATATCCCCTCTCCCGGCAAAGCCAAACGAGGGCGTTGTTAGTGTAAGTCCTAACTTCCATCCACCGGTTTCATACGCAAGGCCAATCTTAAAAAGGCCCGACATCGTCCAGTATTTCAGGAACTTATCATTATTTGAAGTAATGATCCAGTTAGTCGAATCATCCAGTTGAATCTTTCTTACAAAATAGGATTGCTGGTACGTTTGTGCCCGATAGTTCCCGAAGAAAGAGATGCCGATACCCAATTTTTCATTGACTTCATAGGAAGCAGCAAATCCAAGCCATTGTTCATTCAGTTGATTGGTGTAATCAAATACACCAATATATTCTTCTACTCCTTGCGACGGACTGCTGAAGTCCTGGCTGGTAAAGCGGGTTTTAATGAGAATGTTATCATAGTGCCTTGTCATCAGGCAATAACTCAGGTGCATCCTGGGCCATTTCTTCAGTGTCAACATACCTGAGATGATTTGAGGAAAGATGCTGACCCTAGCTGAGTTCAGGTTAACCCCTTCTCCGGCGCCATCCTTGATGAGCAACTTGTTTATTTCATAAAGGTTGGCATTGACCGACAAACTTGGGTACTTGATAAACGTGAATGCACCCGGATTGTAGAAAATTGCAGAATTATCCCTTACGCCACCAACCATCGCTCCACCCAACAGGGTCGATTTCGCTCCAAACTGCTGCGACCAGTAATGATTATCCTGTGCAGATGACTCTAAAGAACAGCAAAAAAGCAGAATAAACACAAAAGAGACAAACCTTTTCCTCATGTAAACAATAGATTCCTTGATAACGAATTTACTAAAATACCTAAAAATAAATACTTTTATGGGCTTATTTCCTGTCAATTATCAAAAATAAGCTAAAAGAGAATATGTTTGAAAAAAAACTTCCTTTTTATTGGTTTAAAGCCCAGCCAACGCGACCCAACCCCCGACCCCGGAGGGGTCGCATATTAAACCCCGGCTCAAAAATTTTTACACCCTGATATATTTATTTTAATGGATTTGATAAAGAAAGGAATATTAAAACTACCCATCAAAGCTTAAACACGACATCCGTAGAAAACTTTCCTACTTCTACATTTCCCAGTTTTTTTATTTTCTTCAATTCTTCTATCTGGGATCTGGAATCATGCCTGTAATTGATAACGATCTTATAAATTTTGCAGAAATTTTGGTTGGTGTAATAGTAATGAAAGTAAAAACATTTAGCGATACCATTGGTTTCAATCGTAAGAGAGCAATTCTCATCACCGTGATAGTAATACCATACTCCCAAAGTATCCAGCGTTTGGCTTATTTCAAGATAGTTTTTGCCTAAGAGTTTGTTCACAATGTTGATGTCGCTTACCTGGGCTTCTGAAAAAGAAGTCAATACAATTAGTGCCAATGTTAAGTTAGCCGTTTTTATGGTCATTTTAAGCATTTTTGTATGTATTATTTATTTCATATCCCTGCTATCCGGGGAAATTTTTATTGCGTCCCTACGGGACTTACGCGTCAATCTTATTTTCTTTACTACCCATATTTTACCCCTACGGGGTGGTCCTGTCTGAAATTTTTTATTACACTTTTTTTAATGATTCAAACATATTTAACCAGAAAGTAATGAAAGATAATATTTTTCAGGATTACTTGAAAATTATTATAATAATATTCGACTTAACTTGAATTTTCAAGAAGTTAAGAGTTGCAAATTTGATTCATTAAGCACTTAATGAACTTATTTGATCCGAATATTTATATAGTTAATTGACGATTTGAACAGCAATATCAGATATACGTTAATCATACCACCCCGACCCCGGAGGGGTCGCATATTTATAGCCCGGATAACCCCAATAACCCCACGACCCCGGAGGGGTCGCATGTTTATAGCCCGGATAACCCCAATAACCCCACGACCCCGGAGGGGTCGCATGTTTATAGCCCAGCCAGCGCGAACCAAGCCACGACCCCGGAGGGGTCGCATATCTGTTTAAGACTAGCCTTTCCACTGCGCCTTCGGCTTGTGGAAAGGCAGTCTCATTCACTTCCCGATACAAAAACTCCCAAATATATTCTGAAGTATCTCCTCCGTTGTCACCTCCCCGGTAACTTCGCCGATGTTGTGGAGGGCGTCGCGGAGGTCGATGGTGATAAGATCGGTGGGAACATTGCCGGCAAAGCCGCTCATCACCCGGTCGAGGGCGGCCAGGGTGCGGGTAAAGGCTTCGTAGTGACGGGTGTTTGAGACCATAATGCTGTCGTCAGGATGATCCGCCTTTACCGCTTCAAGCAAGCTGTCTGAGATCATGGCCAGGTTCTCCTTGCGTTTGGCGGAGACGAAGAGACACTTCATTTCTACAAAATCACGGAAATGACGAGGTATCTCCACCAGTTTATCTATCTTGTTGCCGATGATGATCAGTGTCTTCGATTCCCACTCATCCAGTCCGATCTTCTCAATCATTTCGTTCCGGAAGGCGTCCAGATCGTTGAGTACGGTTTCACAGGAATTTTCACTTACATCGAACAGGTAAAGGATAATCCTCGACTGCCGGATCTTTTCAAAGGTCCTTTCTATTCCCATGCTCTCTATCCTGTCTTCGGAATAACGCAGTCCGGCTGTATCAACAAAGCGGAAGGCAATACCTTCCAATACAATTGTATCTTCAATGGCATCACGGGTTGTTCCCGGGATGTCAGAAACGATGGCTTTCTCTTCGTTCAGGATGGCGTTGAGCAGCGTCGATTTTCCCGTGTTGGGTTTGCCGATAATGGCAACGGGTATTCCTGATTTCAGGACATTCCCGTGCGCAAAGGATTCAATGAGCCGGGTGATCTCTGCTTTCATTTCCCGGAGCAAATCATCCAGCTCGGTCCTATTGGCGAATTCCACGTCTTCCTCGCTGAAATCCAGCTCCAGCTCTATCAGGGAGGCAAAATGTATCAGTTTCTTCCTGAGTTCACGGATCTTCTCTGAGTATCCTCCACGCATCTGACTTATAGCCAGCTGATGTGATGAGCTTGAGTTGGCCGCAACCAGGTCGGCCACGGCCTCTGCCTGAGAAAGGTCAAACTTACCGTTACGGAATGCCCTTAGCGTGAATTCCCCGCGCTGTGCCTGCCGTATGCCATGACGTATCAACAAATGAAGTATGCGCTCCTGGATATACGGAGACCCGTGACAGGATATCTCTATACTATCCTCACCCGTGTATGAATGCGGCTTGCGAAAGATGCTGAGCAAGACCTCATCCAGAACATCATCCCCGTCTTTTATCATCCCAAAATGTATCGTATGACCGGGAACCTTATCGGGATCAAAATCTTTGTTCCTGGGGAAAAATATTTCTTTCATGACGGCAAAGGCATCCGCACCGGAGACCCTTATCACTGCAATTGCGCTGCTGCCGGGCGGTGTAGCCAACGCACAGATCGTATCATCGTTGGTAACAAATAAGCGTGACATCGTTTTTTTTGTAAAGATACGGAAAAGCAAGGTAAAATGTCCAGGGGAACTTGTAGCTTATGAACTGGGGGGCTGGGGACTGGATTGCTGGGTTGCTCGGGCCTCGGCTTTGCTCGGCATTCGGCTTCGCTTGGCCCTCGGCTTTGCTCGGCCTTGGGTGCGAACATTCTCCATATTCATTTGTTTAAAGACATATTTAAACTTTACCTGCTTTTTTCCTATTTTTGCTTATTCATTAAAACCGAATAATATGAGTGTGCTTGTTAATAAGGATTCCAGGATTGTGGTTCAGGGTTTTACGGGAAAAGAAGGTACTTTCCATGCCACCCAGATGATTGAATACGGTACCAATGTGATTGGAGGAGTGACTCCGGGTAAAGGGGGAAGTACCCATCTGGACAAACCTGTCTTTAACACGGTAAAGGAAGCTGTTGATCAGGCCGGGGCAAATGTGTCGGTGATTTTTGTGCCGCCACCTTTTGCTGCCGATGCCATCATGGAGGCTGCCGAAGCTGGGATCGGTGTAATTATCTGTATCACGGAAGGTATCCCGACTGAGGACATGATCAAGGTGAAAACATTCCTGTGTGATAAACCAAGCATACTTGTTGGTCCGAATTGTCCGGGCGTTATCACCCCCGGTGAAGCCAAGGTAGGGATCATGCCGGGGTTCATTCATGAGCCGGGCATTGTGGGAATAGTCTCCCGTTCCGGAACCCTCACCTATGAAGCTGTGCAGCAACTAACTCAGGCAGGGCTGGGACAAACAACCGCAATAGGTATAGGTGGCGATCCGGTTTTGGGCACTACTACCTTGGATGCCCTGAAGATGTTCGAAAAGGATCCTGACACCAAAGGTATCGTGATGATAGGCGAAATCGGTGGTAACATGGAAGCGGATGCTGCGCGCTGGTATAAAGAACACGGAAAGAAACCGGTAGTTGGGTTCATCGCCGGTGCAACAGCCCCAAAAGGCCGCAGGATGGGACATGCAGGCGCCATCATTGGCGGGAAGGCAGATACAGCTCAGGCCAAAAAGCAAATCCTTACCGAATGCGGGATTTACGTCGTGGATTCACCTGCCGATATTGGCAAGAAAATGAAGGAAGTGCTTAGTAATTAAGTATCCACGCCCCGCTATAATCAGCACTAAGGACAGATTTAGCCCTGGTCGCTTCGTCATGCGTGTTGTGTTTTGATAAAGCTATCCGGTACTTTTCATTTGATTTTACGATCATTACTCCCGAAAAACCTTTTTCCTTGTATTTCCTGGCCTGTGCCTCCGCTTCAGCACGTGCTGTGTAGCTTCCGTAGATGAGATAGAATTTTTTGCCGGCAGTAGTGATAATATTGATTTTATCATCCTGCTTTTTAGCGAGCGAATCAATAATAGAAATCCCGGAGACCCCGCAAATCGAAGGTTCTGATTCGGGATCTCTCGCTTCACCTAACCAGATGGAAGCATATCCATGATATAAGCCAACTCCCAGGGCAACCCATTTGTTTTTATTCCATTTTCCTTCGTTGACCAGAAAATTCCGGGTTTCTTGCGTGTTTGTCCAAAAGCGGAAAACACTGTCGGGATGGGTGTCGGCCATCTCCCAGAATGCCAGTTCATGAGCCTGGTGCTTGTAATTTGTGAGTTCCCCGGGTTTGTTCAGGATACATTCGGGTTTAGGCAGATACGGGGAATGACAGCATGCCGTCCATTTTCCCTTGTCCGACCAGCTGTTCAGGTTACAGATACTCGTGTCCGGCCGGTTGTCGTAAAGGTCTTTTACATGCGTTTTGGCAACAAACGATAGCGATTTGGATAACTGTATCTCCGGAAGATCATTTTTAATTCTATAATTGTTGATCAAGAGGTATAAACGTTTTTCCTGTTCGGAGATACAAAAATCAGCAGGTATCCCTTCCTGGGAAAACCCCATATCCGGCCAGATGAACAATAATGAATACAAGATAACCCCAACCCAAAATGTTAACTTTTTCATAATACATCCATTTTCAGTTCAAAGGTAGTGAAAAATGGAAACCCCACACTCCAGACCCACACCTGTAACCTGTAACCTGAAACCTGTAACTTTATCAGGTTGCAGGTTACAGGTGGCAGGCGGCAGAGGGAGGGGGAGGGCTGGGACAAATTAATGTGTTTTTGGGTGCGTTTGCCTTTTTTTTATCTTTACTGCTGTTATGAACAGATCATTGGGTTTCGGCACGGCTCCGGTTTTCCTTACGGCTATCAGTACCATACTGGGTGCCATTCTTTTTCTGCGGTTTGGGTTTGCGATAGGCACACTGGGTTTCCTGGGGGTTATTCTTATTATAGTCCTGGGTCACCTGGTTACTATTCCCACGGCACTGGCTTTGTCGGAGATTGCGACCAACCAGCGTGTTGAAGGGGGAGGGGAGTATTTTATCATTTCCCGTTCTTTTGGGTTAAATATAGGGGCAACCATAGGCATAGCCCTTTATTTCTCGCAGGCTATATCCGTGGCTTTTTATGTGATTGCTTTCACTGAGGCTTTTGAGCCGGTATTTAACTGGCTTGCTCAGGAAAAGGGGATCTGGCTGCCGCGGCAGGTTGTCAGTATTCCCTCCATGCTCATCCTTGCGCTGATGATCCTGATCCGGGGAGCCAATCTTGGGGTAAAAGCTTTGTATGTCGTCGTGGCCATCCTTTTTCTTTCCCTCATCCTTTTCTTTGCAGGAAATACTGAATATAGCGAAACTGCATCAACGGTTAGTATACTATCTTCATTCCGCAATCCCCAGGATTTCTTTGTAGTGTTTGCCATTGTGTTCCCGGCATTTACCGGTATGACAGCCGGAGTGGGTTTGTCGGGTGATTTAAAGAAACCCCGGAAGTCTATCCCACTGGGAACCACTACGGCGACATTTATTGGACTGATTGTATATTTGTTTGTTTCCTGGAAATTAGCCATTTCTGCTTCCGCGGAAGATCTGGTTAGCGATCAGCTTATCATGTCGCGCATTGCTCTTTTCGGGGCCATCATTGTTCCATTGGGTTTGGCTGCTTCCACCATATCTTCAGCGATCGGTTCTATCATGGTAGCACCCAGAACCTTGCAGGCGCTGGCTTCCGATGCCTCCTTTCCAACACCGCGCCTAAACCGTTTCCTGGCAAAAGGAAAGAGCGATAATAACGAACCTTTTAATGCGTCGCTGATCACAAGCCTGATCGCACTCCTTTTTGTGAGTTTTGGAAATGTCAATGTCGTAGCAGGAATCATCTCCATGTTTTTTATGGTCACCTATGGATCCCTTTGTCTGATTTCCTTCCTCAACCACTTCGGGTCAGATCCTTCCTACCGGCCAACTTTCCGGTCGCGATGGTACATAAGCCTGGTGGGCTTCGTTATGGCACTTTGGCTTATGTTCCAGATAAACACCATATACGCTGTTGTTTCGATTGCCCTTATGGTGCTTATCTACGTGGGGATACAGCGATATCATGCCAACAGGCGCGGGCTGCAATCCATTTTCCGGGGAGCCATCCTGCAGCTGAACCGACGCCTGCAAATTTATCTGCAAAAGTCGATGGAACTAAAAGCAACAGAAAGCTGGAGGCCTTCCGCGATTTGCATATCCAGCAATTCGTTTCAGCGCGATGATCTTTTCCATCTGCTCGACTGGATTTCTTATAAGTACGGCTTCGGCACCTATATACACCTCATTGAAGGTTACTACTCAAAGGCAACCTATGAAGATTCAAAGAATATCCTTGTCAAGCTGATTGAAAAAGCCGGCCATAAGACCCAAAATATTTACATCGATACGATGATCTCCCCTTCCTACACTTCGGCTATTGCCCAAAGTATTCAATTGCCAGGAATTTCAGGAATGGAAAACAATATGGTGATCTTTGAATTTGATAAGAACAACCCTGAAAATCTCCCCCAGATCCTGGATAACATCAATCTTGTCAAGGCAGGAAACTATGATGTATGCATTTTTGCCACATCAACCAAACGTTTCGGCTTTAATAAAGCCATCCATGTCTGGATACGCAGTACCGACTATGAAAACTCCAACCTGATGATCCTGCTTAGTTATATCATCTCCGGTCATCCCGACTGGAGAGGAGCGCCCATCAAGATCTTTGACATCTGCCGTGAAGAAGAAGAGGAACAGGTCAGGAAAAACCTTATCGAACTGGTAAACACTGGAAGAATACCCATTACAGAGAAGAACATTACCATAATCAGAAAAGACGATAATGTACGCAGCAAAAGCCTTATAAACCAAACCTCACAGGATGCCGGACTGACCATCATAGGGTACAGAACAGAAAACCTGAAACATAAGGGAGAAGAGATATTAACCGGCTACGACGGGATAGGAGATGTGCTGTTTGTGAATAGTCACAGGCAGAAGGAGATTTCGTAAGGGAGGGTTTAGGGTTTAGGGTTTAGGGTTTAGGGTTTAGGGTTTAGGGTTTAGGGGTTAGGGGTTAGGGTTTAGGGTTTAGGGGTTAGAGTGATGAGTTTTGTGGCTTGCGACTTGAAACCTGCAACCTGCAGCTTGTCAGCAATTTCCGTAATATGTAATATAATTTTCACCATGAAAATCCGTCATTTCTTTCTTCGTTTTTTCAAATTTCTCAGGATTGGGTTGGTGGTTTTTGGTGCCTTTTGTGCTTTGATGTTGATTTTTTCTTTCACTACGGGTCCTTTTTGGATTTATTACGATCTGGGAACAGCAAATTCTGAAATTACGGGTGAGCCTGATGCCATAATCATGTTGGGCGGAGGAGGAATGCCAAGTGCATCCACGCTGATGCGCACGTATCACGCGGCATTTCTGGCACAGGAATTTTCCGGGAAAAAGGTCATCATTGCTTTACCTGGAGACACGCTGGATACGTCAAGCTCAATTTACGGAATCCGAAATGATCTGATTATCCGGGGTATACCGGATTCACTGATCTTTTTTGAACCTATGGGAAAAAATACCCGTGCCCAGGCTTTAAACATCCTGAATTTATACCCGGAACTTCAGAAAAGAAGGGTTATCCTGGTTACTTCACCGGAACATATGTACAGAGCTGTTCTAACATTTAGAAAAGCCGGTTTTGAAATCACAGAAGGATTCCCGGCTTTCGAACGGGCCATAGAATCGGACATCCTTTTTAAAGACGACAAACTGGGCGGCCGGTCCTATGTCCCCGATGTAGGCCAAAGCATTCAACTCCGTTATCAGTTCTGGAACCATCTCCATTACGAAATACTAATCCTCCGCGAATCATTCGCCTTATTATACTACAAAATCAAGGGCTGGATATAACCCCAAACCCTCCCCCAAACTCCCTGCAACCTGAAACCTGCAACTCTAAACTTCCCAGTACCCAGCCCCCAGTACCCAGCCCCCAGTACCCAGCCCCCAG
>JAHJRE010000058.1 GCA_018831055.1 Bacteroidota bacterium | reverse complement strand
GGCAAATTTACATCCTGTAAAATCAGGCAGCACGAAAATACGATTAAGATTCTGTTAAGGTTGTGTTAAGAAATTGTTAATAGCTAACGGATGAACAGGGGTGTGCTGACGGTATTGCTTTCATTCAGGGCCCGGTCGACAAGGGTTACGTCGAACCCGATGGTATCGAAAGTGGAATTGAAATTATAAATATAGATCGTGTCGGTAATGGTTCCCTGAATGGCTTTGTTTTTGCCGCTGGGGGTCAGAACCGGAACACGGGCGCTGAGTGACAGAGTATCGAATTTTTCGGTTTGAGGATTGTATACAACAATGGGTACGAGGGTCAGAACTCCGTTTTGCAATTCGTAGTAATTGATAATCAGGTTATAATAGTACCGGCTTCCCGGATTATAGGGTACAAACGTATCTCCTTGTGACAATCCGATGTCTCCGTTTCCATCTTTATAGGAAATCTTCAGGATGCCCCGGTCGTAAATGTTAAGAGAGGGATTATATATCTTTTGCATACCAAGGAAAGTGATTTCCGGAATATCCGGAAAGGATTCCTTTTTTTTACAGGACGATGATCCAAAGATCAGGATCAGGACAAGAATTAAGCTTATTTTTGATATGATTTTCATCATCATAAAATTACAAAAAAACCGTATGCGGGATCTTTCGAAATTCACTCCTGAGCAATTAGCGGAAATAGTTTTTTCCGTTGGTACGGAGTATGAATTTAACGAAATCGCATGGGATATATTTCTGTTTCAGTATAGATATAATGCTGTATACCGTGAATTTTGCGATCATCTCGGAAAGATCAGCGACGTCAGTGAGATTCCCTATCTTCCTGTTGAGGTTTACAAGAGCGAAAGAGTTATCACCGGCTCTTCTTCCTGGGAAAGGGTATTTCAATCGAGCGGGACAAGCGGGATGGAGTTCAGCAGGCATTTCCTGGTAAGTGAAGCGGTATACCTGAAAAGCTTCCGGTCGTGCTTTCGCATTTTTTTTGGAGAACCGGCCCACCAATGTATTTTGGGTTTATTACCTTCTTATCTTGAGCGGGAAGGTTCATCCCTGGTTTACATGGTTGATGGCCTGATCAGGGAAAGCAGTGACACCGACAGCGGGTTCTTCCTTCATGATACCAGGGGTTTGACAGGAATATTGCGGAGGAAAAGGGATGCAGGGGTTCCGGTGGTGCTTTTTGGGGTGACTTTTGCATTATTGGATCTGGCTGAGAAAAACCCCATAGATTTCCCTTCACTGATAATTATTGAAACCGGTGGCATGAAAGGAAGGAGGGAGGAAATGATCCGGGAGGAGCTACATGGTTTGCTTAAGAATGCCTTTGGAACGGAAAGGATTTACAGCGAATATGGGATGACGGAATTGTTATCCCAGGCTTATTCAATGGGTGATGGGATATTTTCAAGTCCTCCCTGGATGAAAGTGAAGGTCAGAGATCTGCAGGATCCGATCACAATGCTACCGGAAGGCCGCAGCGGTGCCATTAATGTTATAGATCTTGCAAACGTTTATTCCTGCAGTTTTTTAGCTACACAGGATATAGGCAAGCTGCATCCCGGAGGTGGCTTTGAAGTGCTGGGGCGCACCGATGCAAGCGATATCCGGGGATGCAGTTTGTTGTTTGCTTAGCTTTATTTTGTTATCAGCAGTTTTCTGACGATCCTGTCTTTACCGTTGCTGATCACCGCGAAATACAATCCGCCTTTCATCGATGAAAGATCCAGTTCTGTAAAGGATTCACCGGGAAGTGCCTCAACAGTGTAAATAACTTCTCCCAGGATGTTTGTGATCTGAAGACGGGTGGCCGTTTCATTTCCGGCTAAATCCCATTCCAGTTTGAAAATTCCCTGGTTCGGATTGGGAATGATCCTCAGGGTGGATGCTGTTTGCTCGTTTCCTGGGATACCAACAGTATTATCAATTGTAATATCCAGGGTTTCCGAATATAATCCTGCTCCGCATTCATTTATAGCTGCTGCACTGATTTGTGCCTGTCCCAGGTAATCGCTGTTCCAGTTTACCGTAACTGTGAGTCCATTTCCGTCAATGGTGCCGGCTTCGGCCGGATTAAGCAACCATTCGTAATACCATGCACCTGATATTTCCTGTGTTGTATAATCACTGTAAGGAGTGATATACACATCGATATAATCAGGCCCATCAGGTTTAGCCGGTGCAGTAAGAGATTCATGAAATGTAAGGTTCATAGCATCATCGTCGCTTGTGCCTTCACCGGTGACTGAGATGGTAAGTGTGATGTTCCCCGACAGAATATCGTCCTGGGAGGGATAATACTGTGGTTGCAGGATATTGGGATTGCTGAAGGATCCGCTTCCGGATGTCGACCAGGTTATTGATGTCCAGGCAGTTGCCTGTCCCAGGCATTGGAATGGGTTTTCATCGCAAACAAAGTCGTCGGGACCTGCATAACAGGTTAGTGTTGCCTTGGGCGGAAGGATGATATAATCGAGCCATGCCTGGTCGGCACCGGCACTGCCGGTGCCGTCTTTCTGGTATACCCATTTAAAATTATGGTTTCCAACGGGAACATAAAACTTCTCCGTTGTCCATCCCTGGTATGTTCCTGACCATTCTGCAACCAGGTTCCCGTTCATAAAGAACTTAAGTTTATCCATATCCTGCTCCGATGATACTTTTTTCACAAACGAAATGGTATCGGCCGTCATGGTTTTCATGGTAAGAGAGATTTCTGAACTCTGCCCGTTACCAATCAAACCGGATTTGGCACTATAAAACCCTTCGTAGGGATAATTGGTTGTGATCTGCCAGGGGGTGTTCCCTGACATCTGCCAGTTGAACTTGGTAAAGTTGCCTGTTTCAAAATCTTCAACCAGTAGTCCCAGTTTTCTCTTAAAGGTTTTGGATTTACTATAGGCACAGGAATTCAAGTGATAGTTCAGATTGGCAATGATCACTCCATTGGGTGCTTCCGGATCAACATTAACCTCAAATTCTGCCCACTTGTATCCGAGTTGCGATAGTGTACCTATGGAGTCTTCGGTATTCATCAGCTCCAGGTAATAACAATTGGTGGACAATGTAGCATAGCAGTCGTCAGCCACGCAGTGACCGGTATTTTTATTTTTCACTTTAATGATAGCATTTTCACCCGGGTCAAGCCTTCCGTTGTTGTTTCCCTGACTATCATCAATAACCATTTCCATGATAGTCAGTTCGGGGCCAAAGGCAAGGTTACTGAAATAACTGATCCAGGTGGTGTCTGCAGATGCAACTACATCAAAATTGAGAAGATGATTGTCGGGGACATTGTCAGCAATGGTAACTGAGAAGGCTCCGTCAATGGTTTTGGTTGCTCCTGAGGCAATATCTCCGAAATTTTCCGATGAATCAATTATTGTAATATAGGGATCAATACTTCTGAGTTTAACAATTACATTATTTGCATCGACCAGGCCGGCATTTTTAACGGTCATTTCAAGTGTAACGAATTCGCCGAAATCCATTTTGCCGTTGTTGTTTCCTGCGGTGTCATGTACAATGTGCTGGTCATAGACAACAAAGGGTTCATCGGTGATAACAATGATATTGCCTATATGGCGTACTCTGTTGTGTGCAATGATGGATACCTGGATAGGTTCCTGATTGGAAAGCGGGTCAAATAACACCAGGTTCAGTTCTCCATTGTTGTCAGTCAGTCCTCTGCCGATAAGGATTCCATTCTGCATCAAACCAATACGGGCGCCGGGAGCATCGGTAGAGAAGTTGATATATTGAGCTCCGACAGGTATAGCCATCGGATAACTAGCAACAATGGGAAGAGGCATGGCAGTCCAGATATCCATGGTTGGATCACCGAAAAGGTTAAGTTCATAGTAACACCAGCGTATGGCGCCATCGTGGCCATTAATGTATCCGATATTATCTTCCTTGGAATCCCGGTTTGCTTCACCTATCATGGTGATCTCTTCACCAAAAATGGCATCGAAGAATTGCCGGTCGAAATACTGGGAGGCCCCGTCGGTACTCATATGTTGCCCCCATCCATAGCGTGAGTTCCCGATGTTGGCAACTTCAGCGGTTTCAATGCTGGTGATCTTTTCCGAAAAACAATCTTCCACATAATATCCCGGACTGGTTTCCCGGTTATCAAAGGCACCGTTGTAACAACCTTGTGAATAGCCTATCGCCAGTCCACGGTTGATCCCATCATTGGAAAAGTTTGTTGTGGTCAGGTCGGAGGTATACATCAGCATATTATAGGTTGTACTTGAATGTCCGAGGTGATTGCGAAGATTGACCCCTACGTTGCTATACTGATCAAATACATCGTATTTATCCCAGTACCCATCGCGTTCATATAAAAATGTGATATTGAAATTTGGGGAAAGTCCAACGGTCGTGTATCCGTGGTTGGAGCTGCCAAAAGCAACTTCATCCTTGTAATCACCGCCCCAGGTCGGTTCAGGCCAAAGCATTTCACCCAGGAAGAGGGATTTTTCAATATCATCCAGGACGGGTGCATCCTGGTAACGGATATGTTTCTGGATCATATTGTTGATCTCGTCGTTGTTGTCAACACAGAAACGGCCAATGGCAACTTCCGCGTAAAGATCTTCTTCCCCGGGCTCCCCGTAGCGGTTGTCGTTGTCGTTATCCCAGGTTCCATCCAGGTTGGAGTAATAAAGATCTGCAGGAAGGTCATCTTCAGGAGTGCTGTATGCATTGCAATAAAAGCCTCTGTGGGGAATAATATTTTCTGCTGCGTTACCGGCATCAGCATCCCCGCCCAGGATCACCCAACTTATCCCATAGTTCTGCACATAATCGATGATGCAATTCCTGATCTTATCCTGTGAATCATCACCGGAAAAGGATGCATAGATGTTTTCTGTTGTCTCGGTCACCACAATGTACCCTGTGGATTCCTTGAAACTTATATAGGAATCGAATTGGGCCAACAAAGCCTGGTTTGAGATCAATAAAATGTCGGCCTCCGTGCTTGATCGTTTCGTGGGATAAGAATAGTCCTTAATCTGTCCTGGATTATCTGCAATCCTGTTTATCCTGGTTTTTATTATGTCATCATCTTTCAGGAATCTCTGTGCTTCTGAAGCTTCTGCAGTTTTTTCGGTGATGATTTCAAGGGTTATGGATTCCAGGAAAGCAACTTCATTTCTCAGGGGAATATACTTTACGGGGCAAATAGTAAATGCTCCCATGCCATGTCCCGAAAGGAAATGTGTACTCTGATCCGCAATTAATTCGGCAGGATAGGGAACGTCAGATCCATAAACGCTGGCATCGGGTTTAACCGAATAATCCTGTATGGTTTGCGATAGAGGAAACTGTCTTGCTGCCGGTTTAATTGTCAGGTTTTGCGAACCGGAATAATATTTCTCTGACACTATTCTGATTTCCAGGATGGATTCTTCCTGGGGCAATAAAAGGCTTACTCCTTTGTGAGGCATAAGGGGGTGACCTTCAGGCCCATAGTTGTAACAATCCTCATAAAAGATTTCCGTGAAACCGTCATCAGAAGTATGGAGAACAGGTTGAGGAAAATGCCAGGTTTTGATTATCGATTGTGATAATAACCCAGTCACTGCCATCATCATGACAGCAAGTAAAACATATTTTTTCATGGCACCTTATATTGGTTTTATTTCTTTATAATCAGTTTTTCGACGGATTTTCCACGTCTGCTTTCCAAAGTCATGAAATACAATCCTGCAGGTAAATTACCCAATCCAAGCGACAAGGTATTTGCACCGGTTTCAGTTTTGTAGTTGAAGTGGTATAATTTCACACCTAATGAATTGAAAAGCATCACGTTGATGGTCTCTTTCCTGTCAGATGAAAATTCAATAGTGAAGTTCCCATTGTTTGGATTTGGGGAAATGCTAACTTGATATTCATCATCAGGTGTCGATATTCCGACCGGATTATTGACTGTCACCGTAAGTCCTTCTGAATATTCACTTTCGCCGCATTGGTTGATGGCCTTGACTTTGATGGTAGCCAATCCGGAATAAACCTGGCTCCATTCTACCCGGCAAATGGATCCGTTTCCGGAGATCGTGCCGGCTTCAGCCGGTGATAACGACCATTCGTATAAAGAGGCAAAAGCGACTGCCTGGGTTTCATAGTGGCAAGCAGGCATGCTGACCCAATCGATAACATCCGGACCGGCTGGTTTAGAGGGTACTTCAGGGGTTGAAATAAAGGTAAGTGTCATTTTATCCTGAGTTGTTCCACCGGATGTTCCGTTTGCGGTGAGGGTGAGGATGACCGAACCGGCATTTACATCGTCTTCACTGGGGGAATACACGGGGTTCAGCATGGTTGGGTCGCTAAAGGTTCCGCTACCGGAGGTAGTCCATTCCACAGTCTGCCACATGGTAGCTTGTCCGGAACACTGATATCCCGCGGTTTCGCAATTGAGGCCATCAGGACCGGCATAGCAGGTCAGGGTCATGATCGGGGGCATCACCACGAAATCGAGCCATGCACAGTCGCTGCCTGCGCTTCCCTGTCCGTCTTTCTGGTAAATCCATTTGAAAGTATGTACACCGGCAGGGGCTGCAATACTTGTATTCTTCCATCCCTGGGTAGTACCCGACCATTCTGCCTGCATGGTATTGTCTACATAAAACTTCAGCTTGTCCTGATTGGCCTGGCTGGATACCTTCCTGACAAAATAGATGGTATCTGCCGTCATCACATTAAGCTGCAGGGATAAAACACTTGTCTGACCATCGCCGATCAAACCTGATTTAGCGCTGTATATTCCTTCATAGGGGAATTCAGAAGTAATGGTCCAGGGTGCATTGCCCGACAATTGCCAGGGGAACTTATTGAAATTCCCTGTTTCAAAATCATCGTATATCAAACCTATCTTTTGCCTGAAATTTTTACTGGCCTGATAAGGACCTGCTGTTACCGTATAGTCAAAATTTGCAATAATAACACCATTGGGAGCTTCGGGATCTACATGAACGGTAAAGATGGCATATTTATGCCCAAGCAATCCAAGTACTCCCAGATCGTATGAGAGGTTGTCGAAAGTCATGTAAGGACTGTTCACAACCAGCGTGCCTATGGCATTTGAGGAGCTACAATGACCGGTATTTTTGTTTTTAATTTTTATATTGGCGGTTTCACCCGGATCCAGTCTTCCGTTACCGTTACCATACTGGCTATCATCAATAGCCATTTCAAGTATACTTAGAACCGGGGCATTAAGTATTATCGACAAGTCTGTTGTCCAGGTTTCTTTGGCACCGGCCTCCATAGTCATTTCAAACTCTACTACATGTTGGTCTTCAATAACTTCCTGAACCATGAAGGTAAACGCATTATCCTGCCATGAAATGCCATGTGCGGGAACGGAGCCCCATTCCTGGAAATTATCGGTAAGGATGATGTTTGGGTCGCTGCTGGTAATGGTTGCACTGGCATTAAGGGCATCTGAGTTACCGAGGTTTTCGAGGGCAACGGTGAGGCATACCAGTTCGTCGTAGTCAGCGACATGATTATTGTTTCCGAGGGAATCTTCAATGATGTAGTCATTCAGGAGGAGGTAAGCTCCTTCAGGATTGGCGACCAATACGGTTCCGATGAAAGGTTCCCTGTTTTGAAGGGTGACAATAACATCGGCATCACCGGGAGTTTGGAAAGGAAGTATCTCCATCTCGGCGAGTCCGTCTTCATCAGCAAGTTTGGCGCCATGAAGCACACCATCGCGGGAAATGGCCACGTAGGCGTATGGTTCTGTGTTTACCACAAAAGTTGTGGATGAAAGGGGGAGCATTTCGATATATTCTACTTCGACTAATGGGGGTTCTGAGAAATAAACGGTCAGTGAAGGATCGCCCATCATGTTATAGATATCCCAGTAATATTCGGCTGATCCGGGGACACCTTCCTGCACGGCGAGGTTGCCGGCGAAGATCATCTGACTTCCGGTCACAAACCAATCACCGAAGGGTTCTCCATGGTCGTGAAATGCCCTGTCGTACATACCAAGGGTTGTTTCCTCATAGGGAGGAGGATTTTCAGATATCTCACCGACGCCTACACCCCAGTAATAATCTTCATCCCAGTAAGTGCTGTTCGATCCTCCGATATAGCCCACAGCTCCTTTATTAGCTGCACGGACGATAGCTTCAGCGAAACATTCATTATCATCATATTGACTGGATTGGCAGCAATTTCCAACCAGCAGGCAGTACTGGTCCTGGTTCTGAAGAGTAGCAATATCGGGAATTTCAAAAGAAGGGTCTGACCAACCGGCCGGACTGCAATGAGCGGTGTAGTTTCCATAGCTAACACCGTCGCTTATGTTCTGGATGATATCGGCGCTATGACTTCCTGATTCAGGATATAAATATGTATGAGACAAAAGGTTATGAGCTTCATTAAAATAATTGATGGTACCATAGTTGATCTGGCCGTTGGCCCAGTCATGACCATGGCCCGAGTCCATACCTGCGACCATTACAACCTCATCAAGGTAAGATGGATCAGGCATGGTGTACATTTCATATTGCAGGGTTTTATCAATGTAAGGCTGCAATTGGTTGGTGTTCTGGGCGGAAAATCTGCCATAAAAGATTTCCGGAAGCAGGTCACCGGTAAATTCGCAATAATTGCGATCAGTGGCGCCGTTTCCGTTGCTCCAGGCAGGGATCTGTTGTATGTCCCCGACAAAAACAATGAAGGATGGAGCCGGATCTTCGGGGGTTCCTGCATTGTATAATCCCTGGATGTAATTTTTGATAGATGCTGTGGAGTTTCCAACAGCAGGATTGTCGGTATAAGCTTCAATAACAGTAAATCCTTTTTTAGTCTTCCACTCGATCAATGGCTGTAACTGGGCTTCAAACATCCTGTCGGAGATAAAAACATATTTAACCGGGTATTTGGTGAGGTTTTCCCTGTTCTGAGCAGGTTTGTAGTTGGGAAGCATTCCATAAATGCTTTCAAAGAACGGGGAGGCCAACCTGTTTTTGATTTCCTGAGTTGCCTGCAAATCAGCATTTCTGAAGATGATTTCAAAATGAACCTTATCATATACTCTCAGAATACCGGTTACCGGATTGTATTGAACGGGAGCGATATTCAACCTTGCCACTCTGACGCTTCTAAGGTAACCAAGTATATCAACGGAGACCAGCTCCTCGCTGAAGAACCGGTCTTCCAGGTATGCCTGCTCCTGAATAAATAGTTCATGTTCATCCTGGCTTTTAATCCTGGGAGGTTGGGAAGGATAAATATAATCGGGATAACCCTGAAGAGCTAGGTCTATTTCGGTGAAGGTTGATTCCAGGATTCGGATTTCCGGGATGGCACCCGCAGGGATTTCAATCAATTCTCTTTTAACTGGCAACTCCGGCCATCCTTTTGTCAAACTTGGACTGTAACCCGTCATGATCACTCTTGTGAATTGACCTCTGTCGGTTAACACCGGAAAGGCTTTGGCTTCACCAATAGTATTGATTGCTTCCATGCGGTTATAGTCGCTGGAGGTAATATTTAAGCGGTTTTCCAGGGCCGGGTTGACAATTATTTCCTGACTTGTGGCCGGAAAAGCAACTGCCACCAAGGCAATTATGCTAAACAATCTCCAAAAATTCCCTTGCGTCTTCATGATATTGTATTTTTTTATAACACAAATCAACATGCTAGAGCCATTAACTCCGACATGTTGATTTGTGGTTTCATTTTATTGTTATTAAGTGCTATTTATTTATCAGTATCTTCCGTGTAATCATAAGGTTGTCACCTTCAAGGATGAGGAAGTAAATTCCATTGGGCAAGGCACTGAGGTCAAGCTGCATATCCATGGAACCCTGCTGCGTAGTGATGGATTCCTGGTGGAATGCCTGACCGATCATGCTTACCAGTTTCATGTTGACTGTATGGTTGTCAAACCCTTTAACATGGATAAAAAGGTTCCCTGAGCTTGGATTAGGATATGCTTCCACTCCCCATCCGAAGGGTATCTCAGCAACGGCGACGGTATTATCAACCGCAACATTCAGCCCGGGTGAATAGTCGCTTTCACCGCAATAATTGATTGCTTTCACAGAAACGGTGGCTGATCCGACATAGTTTACATTCCATGTTACAGTGCCGGTAAGGCCCATACCTTCGATGGTTCCGGCTTCGGCAGGTTCAAGCAACCATTCGTATACGGAGGCAAATTCAACCGGCTGAATAGTGTATTCGCTTTCCGGTGTTACCAGGATGTCGACATACTCGGGGCCAGACGGGGTTGATGGAGCATCAGGAAGTTCGATAAAGCTCAGAGTCATTTCGTCATCGATTACTGATCCTTCACCATTGATGGCAGCAAGCGCGAGTATTACGGATCCATTCTGAACATCCTCATTGCTGGGTGTATAAATGGGATTAAGAATTGTGAAATCATCAAAAGTACCACTTCCGGTGGTTGTCCATTCAACAGCAACCCAGTCGGTAGCTTCACCGTGGCACTGGTGTTCATTGGTGCCGCAGCTTTCTGCATCCGGACCGGCATAACAGGTAAGTGTCATGACCGGAGGAAGGATAATATAATCGAGCCATGCACAGTCGCTACCTGAGCTACCCTGCCCGTCTTTCTGATAAACCCAGCGGAATGTATGGTAACCTGTAGAGACGTAGAATGCATGGTCTATCCAGCCCTGGCTGGTTCCCGACCATTCGCCCTTCATAGTGTTATCAATATAGAATTTCAGCTTATCCATATTTGCCTGTGAAGAGACTTTCCTCGTAAAGTAAATGGTATCGGCAGTCATAATCTCCAGGGTAATTTTAAGCTCAGAGGTTTCTCCGTGTGTGATGCTGCCTGATTTGGCACTGTAAATACCTTCATAGGGATAAACACTGGAGATGGTCCAGGGCATGTTTCCGGCATGTGCCCACTCGAATTTGTTAAAGTTGCCGGTTTCAAAGTCTTCCACCAGCAAGCCGATTTTTTGTCTCCAGGATTTCTGAGCATCAAAGCCACCGGAAACGAGCTCATAATCAAAATCAGCCAGAATCACACCGTTTGGTGCCTCCGGGTCAACAACCACGCTGAATTCAGCCCATTTGGCACCGATAAGTCCCATGGTTCCCAAACTGTCGATATTATTGTTCAGAGTGAGGTAGTGGCAATCGGTAAACAAGGTTCCAACACAATTATCGGCCGGGCAATGACCCTGGTTCTGGTTTTTAATTTTTATTATGGCGCTTTCACCCGGATCCAGCATGCCATTACCATTACCACCCTGGTTGTCGTCAATTACCATTTCTGCGATATGCAGGATGGGGGCATAAGCCTCAAGGATGAAATTCAATGTCCAGGTTTCATTTTGGCTGTCAGTGGCAATAACTTCTATTGGTATCTGATGCTCATCGGGAACATTGTTAGCAACTGAGATGACAAAGGCGTCCGGCATGGAAATAATAGTATTAGCCGGTATAGTACCGTAGGTTTCAGTTGAATCAGATATTGAAGCATAAGAATCATTCGTCCGGATTACAACACTCACGCCTTCTGCATCCACACCACCCAGGTTTTCAAGGGCAATAGAGAGGAATACAGTTTCATCGTAATCAAGATAACCGTTATTATTTCCCTGTGGGTCATTTACATCGTGCGATTCATACATCAGGTAAGGAATATTGGCGGGTATCACGGATATGGGTGCAATATGGGGCAGGAAATTAAATCCTGTGATAGTCAGGGTAAGTGTTGTAGGCTGATTGAGAGCCGGGAAAGTAAGTGTAGCCGATCCTCCTGTGATAAACGCGGTGGCCAGAATCTGACCGTTTTCCGTAAGACAGGCGACTCCGCCTTCAGCATTGCTTTGCAAAGTGAATGAATTGGATCCTATGAAAATATTCGGGTTATAGCTAACTGTCATAGTTTGAGGGAAGGCAGTCCTGACCATTACCGATGGGTCACCGAAAACTGTCCAGGTATCTGTCATTTCATCACCTCCGGAACCGTATTCATCGTTCATCTGCATACAGCCGTGCATGGATAAAGCGGCGAAGGTGCGTTTGATATTGTTAGGATAGGATTCCACAAGTATATCAACCATTTCATCCTGTCCACACATAGGTGGGTTCCAGCTTTGGTTGATGGTTGACATGAGCGTGGCGACGGCTCCGGCCGGATTTCCATTATTTTCAGATCTGAGCCATGCTTCGGCGAAGCAGGTAGTCGGTACAAAATTGCCATTTACACAGGCAACAGACCAAATGAACGGCCACATATGTTCATTCACCAGGTTGTTAACATCGCTATTGGAGAAGCCGGAGGTGCCCCAGGATGTATTGCTTCCATGTCCGGTGTAATTTATGATGGAAGCTCCTGTATTTATCTCAGCGGCAACCTGTGAAGGGGATGGATTGCCTGGTGCATCGTTGCCACCCTGGCTACCATCGAAAAGTTCAGCACAGAAAGTGTATGTGAAATTCAGCAGGTCAGTATTAATGTTTCGGATATGCTCATAGTCGTACTCCCCGTCATCTCCGGGTCCCTGGTCGGAGGCAATGCCTATACCCCGTGTAAACCAGTCGAAATTCAGGTCGGGATTTTTTTCATACTCTATGGTGCGGGTTACCTGAATGTCTACATGGGTAGTGTTTTCGGCTGAAAAGCGGCCGATGAAAAGATCAGGGTAATGGTCATTACCAACAACATAAGTATAATCGTTATCGGAGTCACCGCTGGCATAGGAGGTAGGCACCTGTGCCGCATCACCTACCAGGAGAACAAAGGTTAATCCATTGGTGTTGTAATAATTGGCAATGTATGTTTTAATCTGGGATGAACCACCAATGGTGGCAACATCAACAACCTCAACCGGCATCCCGGTTTGTTTTTTCCATTCCACGAGGGGCTGTATATTCGGGATGAAACTTCCATAAGAAATAATCAGCATGTTACCGTGCTCATCAACCGGTGTGTAACGTCCTGCGGCTGAACTGTAATTGATGAAGTGATTGCTGTAAATGTCCCCGAATTCTTTAACAACCCTGTCAACGGATTTGCTTCTGATCAGAGGATTCTCACCATTTTCACCGATTTTCGAAATCTCCAGGGTCAATTCATCATAAACCCTTAGGGTTTGTGTAACAGGATTATACTGAATTGGATAAATGATGACTGTCTGTCCCCTGAAGTCCCGGATGATATGAGGCTGTCTTAGTGCAGCCAGCTCCCCGGGATAAAAAGCATTCTTCTGGTAAACTTCTCCGTAGGTAAAAGGAACCGTAGATGGATCTGTATCACGGTATAGGTTGCCTTTAGATGGGGCAATGGTGTGACCTGTGTATTCTTTATAGGTTCCTTCCAATACTTTAACTTCCATTTTTGCCCGATCGGGTATGAGTATGGAAGTTGTCATTTTTGGCAGGTCAGGTGCTCCTTTTTCCAGGATAGGTGTAGCATCCTGAATTAGTACCTTCCATTCTTTTCCATAAATTGTTTCAACGGGATCCAGAGTGAACTGGTTGACTGATAGCTTGATCACTGTCCTGTCCATATCGGAATAGACAAGTTCCAGTCCTGCTTGCGGGTTTCCTGTGTTTTGCCGGATTTGCGAGAATCCGTTAAAGGTAATGAGCAGAAGGCCGAGGGCCAGGACTAACAAAGTAAAATTCGTTTTCATTGCTAAGCTTATTGTTTGAATTTGTGATATCTTGAAATTATATATTATTTTAATTATTTACTATGGAAAAAATGCTATAAAAACCACTCATGGTATCTAAACAACCAGTATTTATGGTTAGATTGGGTTTTGGTTTTCAGGATCGTAATCGACTTAAATATAACTACTCCAAATTAGTTCAAAATTAATAACAATTTTGTTCAATTCAGACATAGTTAAATGATAATTGGTTGTACAACAGCTTATTTAGAATTGCTTTAAATTAATTGGCTTTTATATTTATACGGAAAAAGGCTGCCCGGGTTATTTGGGGGCAGCCTTTTCCTGCATTTTTCTTATATTTCAAATAGGGTTATTTGTTTACGATAATCTTTTTGGTAAATTTTTCGGACCCTGAAACAATTTGCAGGAAATATAGCCCTTCCGGTTGGTCTTTCAGGTCAATTGAATGGATGTACATTCCGGTAAAGCTTATCCCATTTTCTTCGAGGATTTTGGTGCCTACTGTATTATAAATGGAAATATCGGCTTTACCCGAGGCAGGATAATTCAGTTCAACCACAAAGTTTCCGTTATTGGGATTAGGATAAACCCGCACGGTTTCCTTGTTGTTATTTTCAAACATACCGACGGTATTGTCAACGTTTACCTCAAAAGCATCGGAATAATCACTTTGCCCGCAGTCGTTGATGGCCATTACGGAAACTTCGGCAGATCCCAGAAACTCCTCATTCCACAGGACTGATCCGGTAGTTTGATATCCGGATATGCTTCCGGCTTCCGGCGGATCAAGGCGCCAATAGTAACTTTGTGCTCCATTGACGGTTCCGGTTGTATATTCAGAAGTCAGCACCAGGAAGAGATCCACGTAATCTGGTCCCTCAGGCATTGCCGGTATCTGGGGTGCGGAAATGATGCTAAGGGTCATTTCATCATCAGCAATATCTCCTTCGGCATTTTCAGCAGAAATGGTAAGTACTACCGATCCCGTGCTAATGTCATCAGCACTGGGAGTATAAAGTGGGTTCAGAAGGGTCGGATCGTCAAATGTTCCGCTGCCTGAGCTTGTCCATTCTACCGATATCCAGTCGGTTGCTTCACCCTGACATTGATAATCTTCTCCTGCACAAATTTTGTTATCCTGACCGGCATAGCAGGTAAGGGTCATGATGGGAGGGAAGATAATATAATCCAGCCAGGCACAGTCGCTACCTCCGGATCCGCTGTTATCTTTCTGATAGATCCATTTGAACGTTTTCATTCCGGTTCCGACATAATATTTTTCCTGATTCCATCCTTCGCCTGCACCAGCCCAATCGTCTGTAAGCACGTTATTAATGTAAAACTTAAGCTTATCTTGAGGTTCTGAGGAGATTTTACGAATAAAATACAGTGTGTCGGCAGTCATGATCTCGAGGGTGATTTGGATCTGGCTTGTCTGGCTATGGGTGATGGTCCCGGATTTTGCACTGTAAACGCCTTCATAGGGGTATTGGGAAATGATGGTCCATGGACTGTTTCCACCCTGTACCCAATCCCATTTAGTAAAGTTTCCTGTTTCAAAATCTTCGAGGAGGAGTCCGATTTTTCTCCGGAATGTTTTTTCTTCCAGGAACTGGCCGGAGTTAAGCTGATAGTCAAAATCCGCAAAAACACATCCATCCGGGGCATCCGGGTCGACTACTACTTCATATTCCGCCCATTTATATCCCAGTAAACCTAGTGTCCCGAGGTCACAGGTTGTGTTGCTCATCGTAATGTATTGCGATATGGTGGTAAGAGTTCCAACAGAGTTTTCAGCCGGGCAATGGCCCAGGTTTTTGTTTTTTATTTTCAGTGTGGCTGATTCACCCGGATCCAGTCTGCCGTTGCCATTACCGTATGTATTATCGTCAATAACCATTTCCAGGATGTTGAGGACAGGAGCGCTAAGCAGCAATTCATAGGTATCAGTGAAAAGTGCTTCGGAATCGTCTTCAAATTCAAAATTGATGAGGGCGATATATTGATCGGGTGCAGCCGGTGAAACACTCAGGGCGAAAGCACTGTCACCGAACGATAAACTTTGTCCGGGTATGATTCCCCATTCGTGAATGCTGTCAGTGATGGTGATCATGGTGTCGGAGGAGAAAATCTTTCCGATGACATTGATGGCGCTGTCGTTTCCAATATTTTCAATAGTTACATCCAGTTTCACATGTTCTCCAAAGTCGGCATAACCGTTATTGTTTCCTGTTGCATCATCGATATCCACATCATTGAGGACGAGGAAGGAACCATCAAGGGGTATGATGGGAAGGGTTACCTGATAGGGTAAATAATTGTGATAAGAAACTGTGAGAATAGCTTCACCCGGATCCACGATGGGGCCACCGAACTGAAGAACTGCATCACCGGAGGCATCAGTAAACGCTACGGCATAAAGCGACATATCGCTCTTCATGATACAGACACGGGCATCCTCAATGGGGCCGTTACTTCCTGAAACGTTTACAGAATACTGATCAAATCCCAGGAACAGATAAGGATCATGAGTAACCGTCAGGTTGTCGGGCTGCAAGGTCCAGGGTTCAAGGGATGCATCTCCCAGCCATAGGTATGTGCGAACATTGGACCGACCGATTGTTCCATGGACATTGAGAACGGTTACATTGGCAAAATTGGTTACATACCCTATATTCCAGATACCTTCCTCAAAGACTGCCTTGTACATTTCCTTATCATAATCGTGGTTCGGAATGGTATAGGATGGGATAATGGCTCCGTTAATAGCAACAGAAGCCACGGGTGATTTCATGAAGGATTCGCAGAGGCAATCACCCGGATGGGCCACGATATCCATGTTGTCGCAGCATACGTCGAACAATACAAAAAGCCTGTCGTTATTAGTGAATTGTGCAATATGAGATGCTGTGAAACTTCCGTAGCTGCACCATTCCCAGAACTCTGTTGCACTTCCGTGGCCCCGGTAATTGAAGATTCCGCAGGAATTGGCATTGATATAGTTGACTATATCGTCGTTGGAAGCTCCTGCTCCTCCGTAACATTCTTCAAATATGGGTATTTGAAGTGTGTATGGATAAGTTTCAATTTCATTTTTGCACTGGGTGTATTTCTGGGGGTATTGCTCTTCATGTGCAACCAGAATAGTATTTTCAGCCCAGTTGGTGCTTGCATCAGGATTTCTGTAATGATCAATGGTTTTCTGTATCTGCAGGTCCAATTCGCTGAGATTGTCATAGGTAAACCGTCCGATGGCAAGATCAGCGTAATGATCATCGGGGCCATCCAAACAAGTGTACCAGGAATCAGAATATGAAGGATCCTCCCCGGCAGGATCCCACCAATACATTGGAACATCATCGGGATCACCTGTGTTTCCCCCATTGGGATAGGCATCACCCACCATCAGAACATATTCAAGACCATCGGAGACATAAAGTTGTGAGATGTAATCTTTAAAATCTTCAGGTGTATTGAAACCGGCCTCCATAGTTTTCACTTCGACTTTGAATCCCTGCTGATTCTTCCAGTCGACCAATGGCTGGATGGTTGCAAGGGGATTGGTATTGGTAATGATAAGGTACTTGATATCATCATTGTTCCTGTTTCCTTTCAAGAAACCCAATGAAGAAAAGTTCAGGATTTTGGACTCATACATTTTGTAAAAAACAGGAGATACGATTTTATTTCCGGATGGTAGATTTTCAGTATCCTGGCCATAAAACTCAACTTTTAACCTGGCTTTGGTTATTACCTGAAGTTCCTGTTTGGCGGGTGTATAGGAGAATGGGACAAAAATAAGACCGGATATCTTAACATCCCTCCAGATGCCAGGTTGTCCCATCAGGAGGTTGGTTTCAGGATAGTTACCCTGGGCCCGGTAAAATTCAGCATCATAATCAAAGCCTTCAGGTTGCCCACCCTTGATATCTTTTGAAGGTGTTTGGTAGGGCATGATCTTGTATCCTGTAAGCGTAATACTTTCCGATTCGATCAAACTGACCCG
>JAHJRE010000057.1 GCA_018831055.1 Bacteroidota bacterium | reverse complement strand
CCCGAGGCATATTCTCTTCCCTGCATGGTAGCAGCAATTTCCATATAAACCTTCTTCTCAAAGGCAAGATTAGCGCCATTACACATGATGGGCATGCCTGCTCCGATGGCTCCGGCCCCGGTCCCCACCAGGCTGAGAAACTCCAGGGAGCTTAAGGAAGCTAAAAATCCTTTTTTGTTTTCGTAACACACCGGCCCGGAAATGAATTTATGATGGTAGCGGGCGTAAAAGGCTGCCAGGGCTGTTACCCATAATGGCCCTACCCGGCAATCCCCGTCGGTTGTGACGACCAACTCACCGCGTGAAGCCCTGATCCCTGCTTCTATAGCCGCTTTCTTGCCGGTCTGTCCATCCGGCTGCTTTAATAATCGATAAAGTATGCCAGGATGCTTTTCCAGGATGCGTCTGACAACTTCAACGGTGCCATCATCCGAATGGTCATCCACTATAATCAGCTCAAATGAAGCTTCCTGCTTAAGCAAATCACCGATCAGAAGCCCTATCCTGCGGGCCTCATTCCTTACTGCAACAATAACACTAACCGATGGCCTTCCTGCAACTTCCTGAAAAGAAAAATCCTTTATCCGGAACCACCCTGCCGTGAATATACCGATGAGGATGATGTATCCCAGGCAAAACAATATGGTAAGTCCCAACAACGAATCAGTCATTTTTCCGGAAGAATTTCAGGTTGAAGACTAACACTGCACCCAACAGCGCCGGGAATGCCAGGTTTATCAGCCATAATACCGAGGAAGCTGCTACCACGGCCACTTCGGGCATGCCTCCCTCCTGTGCCTGCTGAGCAAAATACAATCCAAACACATACAGCGAAACCGATCCCCGAATGCCCAGTTCGGTTATGGCTATCGTAGGAATGATGGTTACGGCGACAAATACAATCCCTATTAAAATAAGCCCTTCTGCCAATGGCACTTCTGCGCCGAATACCCTTAAAAGAATATAAAATTGCAGGGTAAAGACCAGGAATCTCCAGGCACTGAAGTATAAAACTTTAAGCAACTCTCCGGTCTTATATAGTGAAAAGATTTCCAAATAGCGCTTCAACTTTTCCCATCTCTTCCTGAAAATCTGCCCGGTAATATCAGTGATCACCGATACGTTTGTAAAAAATAATAAAGAATAAATATATATAAGAAGGGTTAGCAAGCTCAGACTGAAGTAGGCAAACCAGAAACTCTTTTCCGACATGCCCATGTACCTTGCAATTGGTTCGTTGTAAATCCCAACCATAATGGCTATCCCTGCCGTACCGGCAATAAATGTGGTCAGAAATTGTGCCATACTTCCGATGATGGTGATCAGGATCCCCTGGATACGGTTTGCCTTTTCCAGGATGAAAACCCTACCCAGGTAATCACCAATACGGTTGGGAGTAAATGAACTTACGGCTACTCCGGATAAGGTTGCCTCAAAAGCTTTCAACCAGGAAACAGCTTCAATCTTTTTGATCAGATACTGCCACTTCCTGGCTTCAATGCCCCAGTTGACAAAAACCAAGGCAAATACCGACAAAAACCCCAGAAGAAAATCAACAGAATGTATATGAGCTGTGAAATTTTTGTAAATCCCTGCAAGATCGTGTTTGTGAGTGATTTCCCTGTAGATAAAACCGAATGTTGCCAGGATGATCAGGAAACGGATAATATAATTATAGGTTTTGCGTAACTTTGCTTTCATCCTATACAATCTGCATCAGTGCCAAACGACCGCATTATATTGGGAATCGACCCCGGAACCACCATCATGGGCTATGGTTTAATTCACCATAAAGGTAATAAAATTGATTTAATCACACTGGGTATCCTGAAATTAAACCGTTTCAGTTCGCATGAGCTTCGGCTGAAGAAGATCTTCGACAGGATACTCTCCCTGATCAACGAATTCCACCCCGATGAGATGGCTATTGAATCGCCTTTTTACGGTAAAAATATTCAATCCATGCTGAAACTGGGCAGAGCACAGGGTGTAGCCATGGCCGCGGCTCTGTACAAGGATATTCCCATCTTCGAATACAGCCCAAGGAAAATCAAACAAAGCATTACCGGAAAGGGTAATTCATCCAAGGAGCAGGTTGCAGCCATCCTGATGCGTTTAATGGAATTACAGGATCCTCCGGAATATCTGGATGCCACCGATGCTCTTGGAGTGGCGGTTTGTCACTATTTTCAGGGAAGCCATACGGTATCAGAAAAAAAATACACGGGATGGAATGCTTTCCTGCAGGATAATCCGCACCGGATTAAATCTTCCTGAAAGAATTTATACCAGTTTCTGATAAAACTGCCACCATCGTTCAGGAATATTGTTTTCGCAGGCAATCTTGTAATCATGGAAGGAGCAGGGTACCATATAATGCCGCTCATACCTTTCTTTCAGGTCACTCTCAACCGGGATCTCCATCCACCAGCGCTCGCTCTTCCGGCTTTTGTAAAAAACAATCTCATCAACCTGATCTTTGATTCTTACCAGGAATTTAAGAAAATCTTCATTTTCTTTAACGGGATAGTCTTTTGTCCTTTTGTAATAACCCTCAATGAAATACCATATCATCTGGGCTATCAGCTTAGCCGTTTGTTCCCGGATATCCAGTGATGGATTATACTCGTAGATACCCACGGAAGTAAGCTTATCGCTGATACCGGCATAGCGCATGATGCGACAGATCTCCTCCCCGTAAAAACCGTTGGGTGTGGCGTTGTTGTTTCCCGGGGCATCGGCAAAACGAACGGCCGAAATGTCGATGCTGAGCATATCAGAGTTACGGACGATGGGCTCTACTTCCTCCATGTCGTTACGAACATTGCCAATACGGTAAGCGTCAAAATATAGCTTTTGCATGAGCCTGACCGCATCCGGATCAACATAATAGCTCTGATAACCCAGATTGGTATAGTTAAAGAGATAATTTGGCTGATGCAGGATGATTTTACTGAGAAAAGATCCCGATGTAAGCGCATCATCATGCTTGCCCAGGTCGAACATGGGGTCAACAACAAGCAGGTTGATGATCTGTCCAAGATTGCCGTAACCTTTGTATTGTGCATAGGTCAGATCCTGGCTGCCTCCCAGGATGACAGGAAGGATATTGCTTGACAGTAATTGCTCAGTCACGGAACTTAAGGCAAAATAGGTATCCTCTATGCTATGCCCCCTGGGAATATTACCAAGGTCGGCAATATTTAACCTGTTGCCGTTACGGAATAAACGGTAAAGGTGCTTTCTGATGACATCCGGTGCTTTGCCGGAACCATAATTGTCTGTCGACATCCTGTCTTCGGAAACGCCTACGATAGCAATATCCGTATCCTTTAAATCAGGGAAGTTCCCGTGTTTGCTGTATACCTGGATCAGATCGCCGATGCGTTTGCGGGGGGCATCGTCGTCCGGTTGATATATCTCAGGGTCAACGGGTTCAAAAAATAGGTTGATTTCCATCCGTCCGTGTTAACGTCAGCCAAAGATAAAAGAAAACACCCACAACCCCGCGTTATGGTTTTAAGATTTTTTTCCTCTGCCGGCCGGTTTCTTCTTGGGAGCATTTTTCGGATCCTGAGATATTTTTATGCAATCTTCAAGACTCAGGGTCTCGGGATCGGTTCCTTTGGGGATCTTGAAATTTTGTTTTTCAACAACAATGTACGGACCAAACCTTCCTCTCAAGACCTTGACTTCTTTGTTTTCCGGAAACTCCCGGATGATTTTCTGCTTATCTTTCAGCCGCTTGTCTTCAATGATCTCTATTGCCCTTTGCTGGTCAACAACTGAGGGATCGTCGGTTTTCGGGATAGAATAATAGGCATTATTATGCTTGATGAATGGCCCGAAACGCCCGATGGCCACTATCATCTCGGATCCTTCGTATGTACCTGCATTCCTGGGGAAATTAAAGAGTTCCAGGGCCTCTTCCAGCGTAATGGTCTCTATGCTCTGATCTTTCTTCAGTCCTGCAAACTTTGGTTTCTCTTCATCGGTGGTTTCGCCGATTTGTACCATGGGACCAAATCTTCCCAGTTTTACAAATACTTTCTTTCCTGATTCAGGATCCAATCCAAGATATTTCTCCCCGGTGAATTTTTTCGATTTCTCCGTTGTGTCTTCTATCTTTTTGTGGAAGGGATGATAAAATTCATCGATCACATCGTTCCAAATGCGTTTACCCTGGGCAATCTCGTCAAATTCCTTTTCTACCTCCGCGGTAAAATTATAATCAAGGATATCCTGGAAATACTGGATTAAGAATTTATTCACTATGATACCCAGGTCGGTTGGGAATAGCTTGTTCTTCTCAAACCCGGCCTTTTCTTTCTGAATGGATTCGGTGATTTTGTCTTTTAGCAGTGTGATCTGGTTGTACTCACGGGTAAATCCTTCCCGGGTTTCTTTTATTACGTACTCCCTGTTCTGGATGGTGGAAATCGTGGGCGCATAGGTCGAAGGACGCCCAATACCCAGTTCTTCCATCTTCTTCACAAGGCTGGCCTCGGTATACCGGTAAGGCGCCTGCGAATACTTTTCCGTTGCCATGATTTCTTTTACAGGCAAAACATCCCCTACTGTGAGAGGTGGTAAAACCTTGCCGTTTTCTTCATCTTCTTCGTCGGTCGATTCGATGTAAACCTTTAAAAACCCGTCAAATTTGATTACTTCGCCACGGGCAACGAAACGGTCAGCGGTTTTAGGTTTTGCTGCATTTTCACCTTCCAGGATGGATATTTCTGCGGTGGTTTTTTCCAGTTCCGCATCGGCCATCTGTGAGGCTATGGTACGTTTCCAGATCAGCTCATACAAACGTTGCTGCTGTTTGTCGCCGTCAATCACCTGGTTGGTAAGATAGGTCGGCCGAATGGCTTCGTGGGCTTCCTGTGCTCCCTTTGTCTTTGTCTTATATTTTCGGATTTTGACGTAATCTTTGCCATATAATTTGGTGATCTCGTCTCGAGCCATGGCAAGAGCCATGTCGCTGAGGTTCAGTGAGTCAGTCCTCATGTAAGTAATAAACCCGGCTTCGTATAACTGCTGCGCTATACGCATGGTGTTGGCCACTGAAAATCCAAGTTTGCGGCTTGCCTCCTGTTGCAGTGTTGATGTTGTGAAAGGAGGTGCGGGCGAACGTTTTGCCGGTTTGGTTTCTATATCTGCCACCTTAAACGTGGCTCCAACACAAAGTTTCAAAAATTCTATGGCATCCTTTTTCTTTGAAAACTTCTTTGGGAGTTCGGCTTCCAGGATGTTTTCTTTCTTCCCGTTTTTAATCAGGAATTGTGCCGTCACTTTATAAGCCGAGCTGATCTTAAACTCATTGATCTCTTCCTCGCGTTCGACGATAAGCCTTACGGCAACCGATTGTACCCTACCTGCCGAAAGGGCCGGCTTGACTTTCTTCCATAGCAAAGGACTCAGTTCAAACCCTACCAGCCTGTCGAGAACCCTCCTTGCTGTCTGAGCGTTTACCAGGTTGTGATCAATGCCACGCGGATTCTGTATGGCAACTTCAATGGCGTTCTTAGTAATTTCGTGAAATACTATCCTGCGAATGTTCTCTTCCTTAAGGTTTAATGCCTTTACAAGATGCCAGGAAATGGCTTCCCCCTCACGGTCCTCATCAGTTGCAAGCCAAACCATTTCTGATGCTTTTGCCAGCTTCTTCAACTCGGTAACTACTTTCTTTTTGTCCTCGGAAATTTCGTATTCAGGAAGATATTTCTTTTGAATATCAACACCCAGCCCCTTTTTGGCAAGATCCATCACATGCCCGAAACTGGATTTTACCTGATAGTCCTTCCCCAGGAACCGCTCAATGGTCTTAGCTTTTGCCGGTGACTCAACAATTACAAGATTTTTAGCCATGATTCTGTTTTTTTTGTCTTCCGTGCCCTGAAATCGGGTGCAAATGTATAACAATAAATTTCTTAGTCCTGCAAATCATTGATTTTATGTTCACATTCCTTAACAAGCCAGCTCTGTTATTGTTTTCAGGAACCCATCCAAAGCCTCTCCGATAATTAGTTCCGAAAAAATGACTTTGTCCCCTGCTGAAAGAAATATTTTTTAAGAGTATCAGGATAATAGATATCAGGTTACAGGTTGCAAGCTACATGGGGCAGGGGACTGGGTGCTGGGATGCTGGGG
>JAHJRE010000056.1 GCA_018831055.1 Bacteroidota bacterium | reverse complement strand
TTGGTAATGGCCTCATTCACTTCCGGATAACGATTTCCTGAAGGGGTGCTGATCTGCCGGTAGGCATCTATGTATATTTTATCAATATTATAATTTATATAACCGGTATCAATAATGGCTTGCAACTTTTCGGCCTGTTTGAAGTGTGTATTGTTGTCTTCGTCATCGGCGATGAAACATATCCTGTTTCTCCAGTTAGCAGTAACTTTGGCTTGCCCGTTCAGGTAATGCTGGATCTTGTCGACTACTTGTCTGGCCTCTTCGTATGTATTGACCGGGAAACGTCCAACTCCAAGATCCACGGTTTTTCCATAGGCATTATTCCCCTCGTCGTTGTCGTACAAAGCAAAAAAATCTTCTGTCACAAATGAATAGCCAAATTTCAGTGATTCCAGCGATTGGAAAGTTGGAATATGGTTACAATCGGGCACAGCGCGGCATTTGGGATCGTAGGATCCGTCTCCGAAAAGAAGGAGATATCCTGGTTGGTTACCTTGCTCGGCCCGTTGGTAAAGCATCCTGCAAAAATCACGGATGGCGCTGATATCCTGCGCTCCTGAAGAAAACTCATTATAGATCTGCTGAGGTGTGACAATAAGAAAACTCAATCCGTCAACCTGCTGATGCAATTGACCCAGCCTTACCGCCTGATCATAAAACTCAGGTGCGGTGACAATGATATACTCTGCAGGAGTCATTGCATGCAGATTTTGGTTTTCCACTTCTTCAATAAAAGAGGCAGAATGAAATGAAGTACCGTCAAATGCAATAAATTCCCGGAGTACATCAAGATGGGTTTTAAAAATATAATCGCCGTCTTCATAAGTACCATTCACACGTGTTACGGCAAAGCGATCCGTCACATCCCATACGGTTAATCCTGCAGGAGCATCCTGAATCCTGAACTGGGCAACTTTTCCTGTACCATAGATCCTGTGATCACGAAAACTTTGCTGAGGCGCTGCCATTTTCAGTTGCCTTCTGGCATTTAATTCAATATAATTCATCCAGCCCTCGGCAATGATACTCGTCGGATTATACGTAACTGTTATGGAAACATTATCGCTGTTGGGATAGAAACTGGCTGTATCGGGTGTGATAGACCATGCGTAGATGGTTGAATTCAGGTTGATCTTGCTAACCTCGGCAGTAACCAGGGGCAATCCTTCATAGAAATAATCAAAGTTGCTGTTTTCAGTAGAACGGGCGGCCACGTTAGTTCTGAGGCTAATTTTTTCCTGGTTGATAACATTGGGAAAATGAAAAGCATATTCATACGTCAGCTGTGACTTATAATGCTCTCCCCACCATAATTTACCCGATTTGAGAATATTGATGTTTTCCTCTTCGTGAACGGCATAATCCGTAAATTCCTGAATAAAATACTCCGGATCCTGTGTGATCAGCGAATCGGCAATTATTCGCCGACCGGGCGACTGACCAATTGTAAGAAAATAAAATGTTTCTTCCGTGTAGAAATTCACCTGATGTTCAAACAAACCGGTGAAATAGTTATATTTCCATATTTCCGGACCCAAACCGTAAAAGAGAATATAATCCTGAGGATCGAAAACACCATCCTCTTCTCCCACGACAACAACGGCGTTTTCCATAAGATCATCGTAACGAGCCTGGGCATTACTTTCCGGAACCATGCCGTTACCGTTGCCATAAAGCTGAATATAACGGGGATCTGTGCCCTGCAGGTCAAAACCCATCGCAAGGAGCTCATCGTAACTCAGCTTATGCACACCGGTATTTACAACAGAAATCTTGTACCAATTGCCGGAAGAAAGCACCGAATGATCCGTAAACTCTTTGACCATCCAAGGACTTTGCTGCCCTTGCCCTTCCTGGAGAAAAATACACAGAAAGAAAAACAGTGATAAAGGAATTATTAGTTTCAGGTATATAGATTTTGTCATAAGCTTAACATCGTGTTAAAAGTATTTTATTTCGCAGTTTTCCAATCTTTCTTTCATCCTTCCAACATCCTGATCGATTAAGTAGACAGCAACCTGGAAATTCAGGTTGCACAAAAGTCCTGTTAAATTACTTTAAAATAACCAGTTTCTCCAGTTTATCAGCATAGGAGCCATCCATAGAGCGAACGCTCAGCTTATAAAGATAAACCCCCCTGGCAAGTTTGTCTCCGAAATCATCGCGTCCATCCCAGCCTTGCGGGGGAATTGGACCAGACCGGAACCCATCGGTTGTAATTATATCATTATAGGTATAAACCAATCTTCCTGAAACTGTAAATACCTGCAACAGAACCTCAAGCATACTGTTGGGCCGGTTATGCTCAAAATAAAAATCGGTATGGGTTGTGAAAGGATTCGGGTAGTTCAGTACATGATCCAAAGCCAGTTCGGCCGATTCTGCCACAACAAACTCGAGAAATGTTTCGGAGGAATTGTTATAAACATCCCATACTTTCAAAGAAAGAGTATGATTCCCTTCATCGAGGGAAGAAAATGGGTAACGAATAGATCCACTGGTATAGCTGTCGAGGTCGGCTTCATAGTAATCGTTAAGGTTGATCGACTTTTCCGTGTTTTTATCCAGGACTGCCACGATATCGTGTCCGATCCCGTTACCAACAGTATTAACCCCGCTGGAATCGGTAACAAAAGCGAGCATAAGAGGATTTTCATCGGTCATGCCTCCAAATACAAAGCCCTCATCATTCATATAAAGGTCTACCAGCGGGCCGTTATTATCTACCGATCCTCCGCTTTCATAACCGCCCACAATAATACTTTGGTCATATCCGGCTGCATCCGTTGAAGTATTACTTGCGTAATACGATATTTTACCAAAGCCATACTGATAGGCAATATCTTTGGGAACGATAAAGGTAAAACTGAAGTCTCCGTTATTCACGCTGGCTTTTCCTTTGTACAGGATAGAATTTCTGATTAGGAAAGTATACTTGTAGCTGGAAGGATCAGAAGCCAGGGTTTGTATTTTTACCGGTTTATCATAAACCGTAGGGTACAAGATCCCGTTGTAATCATTCAGCTTGATGCCATTGGGATCCCTTACCTCCCCTTTCACGGTGACCTTGCTAAGGGCGCGGAGTGTATCTGCCGGCAGGTTGGTAGAGTTCAGGATAATGGATGTTGTGACAACATTATTTTCAGCATAAGCCAGTCTTAATGCAGGATCCCCGAGAAGAATGAATTTCAGGTCATTTGTGGTAACATTACCGCTTTTATTTTTCGACATCCTGATAACGTCTCCGAATCGAGGGTAATTACCGGCGGTATTTTTTTCAAAAATACATTCGTATAGGGCTGAGTTGAGGTTAAAGTTAGAACTTCCGTAAGTTGCCCTTGCAGTGGTAAACATGGCTACGGATCCGCCTTCAGGATTCAGGAAAACCAATTCCCCTGCAGATGTCCTTTCAGGATCATCGTAGCGGCTGAACTCACAGGTTGCCGTAACGAAGACCGCCAGTTTGTCGAAATTCGTCCAGGAATTGATATCCGATATTTCCAGGATGCGTTCGTGGCCCCATCCGACTTCACCGCCATGACCGGTATAGTTCATAATCAAGGTACCCTTTTCTATCCGGTCGTTAATGGCAGTATTCACATCCGGGGCACGTTGTCCGCCGGGAGTTGAAACCTGAGGGTAAGCATCCACATAAATCTTATCAATATTGTATGTACGGTAAGTAGTATCTATCCTTTTCGCCATTCTTTCGGCGTGGTCTTCCATATGCTGATTACCGTCTTCATCATCCGCCACAAAGCAAATGATATTCCTCCAGGATGCCATCACTGCAGGTTGGTTAACGGCATAATGAATGATCTTATCCACAGCCTGCCGGGCCTGTTCCTGGGTAGCCACAGGAAGTCTTCCTATGCCAATATCTAATAGCCCCGAATTAACAGGTGTTCCTGTATCATCCAGAAAACCGAAGTAATCATCGGTAGAAATGGAATTGATAATATTCAGAGAGAAAGGGTCAACCCAAGTCAAAACCATATTGGTGTTATCAGATATCCGGTTTTTGTAATCGTAAGAGGCATCTCCAAAAAGCAGAAGATAGCCGGGTTCTGATCCGGGGGCAGCATTATCATACAGCATCCGCATGAAATCACGTATGGCAGTAACATCCGGTGCCCCGGAGGAGAATTCATTATAGACCTTTTCATTTTCAACCACAAAAACCGTCATCCCGTCGTGGTTGATGTGATGGTCAGCAAGGCGGTAGGCTTCACCCAGGAAAGAAGGGTGACTTACAATGATCATATCATACCCTTGCAATCCATGAAGATTCTGGTTTTCAACTTTTTTTATAAAAATAGGTTTATGATAGGCTGACCCGTCGAAAGCGATAAACTCTATCAATTCAGTGGCAGGAAGTCGAAATACTGCATTGGAACCACTGAGGGTCGATATAATATTGGTAATGTTCAGAGGATCTGTAACATTCCAAATGCGCACCGAGGCATTAGCATTGGCAAGAGTATACTCAGCAATATTACCTGGTCCGTTCACATACTGATTCCTGAAGGAAAGCTGGCTTCCCGGAAAAACAAGATTTCTAATGGCATTAATTTCTAAATAATCCATCCAGCCGGATGCACCGGTAGAGGTACGGGAATAGTCCACCCTAAGATTAATTGAAGGTCCACTTGCATTAAAAGTTGTGTTGGCAATTTTTGCTTTCGCATAGTCGGAATAAGGAGAACTGTTAATACTCAACACATTGGCAGTCATCACCTGTGATCCGTTATAAAAATATTTAAAGCTGCTGGAGGAATAGGAGCGTGCAGCAACGGCAGAACGTAAATATACCGGTTGACTGACATCAAGGTTGGGAAAAGTAAATCCATAGGAATAAGACAAAGTGATATCAAAGGGAGGGGAATCGTACCAGGTTCTGCCGGTACGAACAAGGTTCAGTTCATCTTCTTCATAGTAGGCAAAATCCGTAAAACTGTTCACATTATGTGTTGCAGGGTCAGTTACGGATGCTTGTGCAGGGATTCTCTTACCGGGACCCAGGTCGCTCGTAATAAAATAATAGGTATAATCTGAAAAAGCGTTAGTCGCATGATGAAATCTTTCCTCTGACCCGTTAAAATACCATTGATTGGGAGACTCCCCGAAAAACAGGATATAATCTCCGGTGTTGAATACCCCATCGTTCTCCCCTGAGACGAAGATGGCGTTTTCCATGAGGTCATCATAGCGGAAAGCATTCAGGTTCTCGGGTAACATTCCGCCCCCGTTTCCATAAACACGGAGATTGGCAGGATCAATATTATCGACAGGGATACCCATGGAAGCCAAATCGTTGTATGTAAGCTGATGAATACCGGTTTTATTTACAGCAATTTTATACCAGTTCCCGGACGACAGAACGGATGAGGAACGATAACTCTTTGATGTAACCGGAGTGGCGGAAATTTGCCCGGGCCTGATTTCCAGATCAAAAGAAACCAGTTTTTCAATATTCCCGTTCAACGGATTTTTACGCAGGGGTACAAAGGAAACAGTGTAAAAAGGTATTTTTCTTTCGAAGGCCAGAAATGCCGCAGGCATGACGGACTCAGAAATGGATTCCAACCCTTCCACACGTGAAAGGTTATTGTCGCTTATTGTCTCATATTTCTCGTTGCGCAGGGTAACAATCGGCTGATTTTCCCTCTGCCCTGCCGGATAAACCGACTCAAAAACGGGAATTGCCGGGTTAGCCGGAAGATAAACAGCACCATCGAAATACAATTGAAATACTTTGCTCTCTTCAGTTAATGTAAATTCGCGAACTCCGGACCAATCGATCTCAACCGGGTAGATCTGCTGTGAATAAAGTGCCTGCATTAATCCGGGTATAACAACCAAAAGGGAAATAACTGTCTTTATCTTCATTTGGGTGATGTTTTTAATCGCCATATCCTAAAACAAATAAGGAACAAGCGGGTAAAAATGTTCAAAACAATTCAATAAAAGCATGCAAAGAGACATGATAAATGCCTGATTTAAACGTCACGAACATACTAATATTGCTGATATGAAGTTTATTTAAAAAATTGTATACCGGGTAAAAAAATCTTCGTATAATTGTAGCCCATATGAGTACCAAGGCTATATCTGCTTGTAAAATGTGCAAAAAGATTGCCATATTTTTGTTTACTGGAATTTTAATGGTGTCTCCGGTTGTTTTAACAGCGCAATCGCAGCCTGATCCACATTTTTCCCAGTTTTATGGCAATCCCTTATATCTGAATCCTGCGTTGGCCGGGAGCAATATTTGTCCCAGGCTGAATTTCAATTACAGGAATCAGTGGCCTAGTCTTTCCAACAGTTTTGTCACATACAGCGCATCATACGATCAGTATATTAACAAAATTTCAGGGGGCATCGGTGTCAATGTGCTGGCCGACCGTGCCGGTGACGGGTTGCTGAACACATACATGATCAACCTCATGTATTCGTTTCGTTTACAGGTAAGCAACCATGTTTTCATGAACATGGCCCTGGAGGGCTCATACGCTCAGATGAACCTCAACTGGAATGAGCTGGAATTCGGGGAGCAGATAGATCCCCAGCAGGGATATAATCCGGCCATCGGAATACCGGAGACTCCTCCTGACAACAATACAATCAGTTATCCTGATTTTTCGGCAGGTATTGCTATCTCTTACAAAGGTAGTTTATATGGTGGCATAGCAGTTCATCACCTCACACAACCCAGCAATTCATTTTACAGCAATGCCGAAAGCAAACTGGAAATGAAATATACGGTGCACGGCGGTGCTATGATCGATCTTGCAGGAAATGATCCTTATGATGAAGAATTCGGAAATTTTTCGATTTCTCCTAATTTTATGTACATGCAACAAGGGGCATTCCATGAGTTGAATATAGGTATGTATGCGACCAAATACCCTTTCATACTGGGAGCCTGGTTCAGGCATAACTTTGAAAACGCAGATGCATTTATTCCGATGGCAGGAATAGAATACCGGGCATTCAAGTTCGCATACAGTTATGATATCACCCTTTCGAAGCTTAAAAGCGTAACCGGAGGGGCCCATGAAATTACTGTAGGCTGGCAATTTAATTGCCTTGAAAAAAGAAGACGTATCAGGGCAATAAATTGCCCCAGGTTTTAGTTAATAACACACACTAAAAAATAGACATTAAAATGGTTAAGCATTTCAGGTTCTTCAATGTCGCACTTCTTGTAGTGGCCATTGCTATCTTGTCATCCTGCTCTCTTTTCAAGAAAAAAGAGTACTCAAGAACTACCAACTGGAAATACAATGATCCGGCTTACGGTGGTTTTGAAGTGTCTGATGTTACAGATCAACCTACCGGTCCGGGACTTATTTTCATCGAAGGAGGTACCTTTGTGATGGGGGCCACCCAGGAAGACGTGATGTTCGACTGGGATAATTTCCCAAGAAGAGTTACCATCGGTTCATTTTATCTGGACGAAACGGAAGTCAGCAACCTCGATTACCTTGAATACCTTTACTGGTTAAAAAGGGTTTACGGTGCCGATTACCCGCAGGTTCACAATAAGGCCCTGCCCGATACACTGGTATGGAGAAACAGGCTCGCCTATAACGAACCATTGGTAGAGACCTATCTCCGCCATCCTGCATTCCATCAATACCCCGTTGTTGGAGTCAACTGGGTTCAGGCGCTGGATTACTGCACCTGGAGAACCGACAGGGTAAATGAGATGATGCTGATCCAGAGTGGCATCCTGGATTTTGACCCGGACCAGAAAAATGAAAATAACTTTAACACTGAAGCATATCTGGCAGGTCAATACGAAGGGCTTGTCAATAAACCCCTTGAGAACATGAATCCCAACAGCACCGGCACACGCCGTGCAGGTATTCAGGATGGTATTATTTTCCCCAAATACAGGCTTCCTACCGAAGCCGAATGGGAATATGCCGCCCTCGGACTTATCGGGAACACTTTGTATGAAAGGGTTGTTGAAAGAAGAAGATATCCATGGAACGGGAACTATACCCGTACCGACGACCGGAAATATTACGGCAGTTTTGTAGCCAACTTTAAAAGAGGTCGTGGCGACTATATGGGTGTTGCCGGAAACCTCAACGACGGAGCCGACATCCCCGCTCCTATCGGCTCCTACTGGCCCAATGATTATGGATTGTATAACATGGGTGGCAATGTCAGCGAATGGACCATGGACGTATACCGTCCACTCAGTCTTGAAGATTTCGCCGATTTTAACCCATATCGTGGGAATATCTTTAAAAATCCTATCCGCGATTTCGAAGGCTTCCTGGTTGAAAAAGACAGCCTGGGACGGATCCGTTACGAAGAAGTTTCTACAGAGGAGATTGCCGGTAGAAGAAATTACAACAAAGCGAACAATATTAACTATAAAGACGGTGATGGAGGTACCATCCTTACCAATGACTGGAAAAGCCAGAATGAGGGACCCAATACCACCAGTGAAATGTATGAATACGGGGTAACTACACTTATCAGTGACCATGCAAGGGTTTACAAGGGAGGTTCATGGAAAGATCCGGCATACTTCCTGAGTCCCAGCATCAGAAGATTCCTCGATGAAAACCTGTCGACTGATTATATCGGATTCCGCTGCGCAATGTCACGCGTTGGTAGTCCATTGCCCGGTAAATAAGATATGAAAGAACTTATGCAAAGCCCCATTCTGTATTCCAGGATGGGGTTTTGTATGTATAATTAACAGGATGACCGAAGCGCTAATAAATGCCTTCCTGAATTCAGGAAGTATATCAACCGATTCACGAACCATTAAAGGAGGGGAAATCTTTTTTGCCATTCGTGGCGATAACTATGATGGCAACCGCTTTGCGCCAAATGCTATTGAAAAAGGAGCCGCTATTGCTGTCATCGACGATGCTGCCTATGCTGTTAGCAACAGGTATATCCTGGTTGAAGATGTTCTGAAATCCCTTCAGGATCTGGCTTCTCACTATCGTTCGAGGCTTTCTGTCCCGATTGTTGCACTTACCGGCACCAATGGCAAAACCACCACAAAGGAACTCATTACACGCGTCCTGCAAAAAAAATATAAAGTATCTTCAACAAAAGGCAATCTGAATAATCATATCGGGGTACCCCTGAGCATATTATCCATTCCTCAGGATGCCGAAATAGCTGTACTGGAAATGGGTGCCAACCACATCGGCGAGATTGATTTCCTTTGCAGAATTGCCAGGCCAACTCACGGACTGATAACAAATATTGGTAAAGCCCACCTCGAAGGATTTGGCAGCCAGGAAGGAGTTATTAAGGCTAAATCGGAATTGTTCCGTTACATCTCGGAAACCCACGGCACTCTTTTTGTAAACAATGACGATGAACTGCTTATGGATCTGAGTAAAGACAAGCAGCGTGTGACCTACGGAACATCAAGTAAAGCTGATATTCATGCTGTCATCGCGGCAGAAGATCCTTTCCTGCAAATAAAATGGGATTCTCCTGAAGGCGAACTGCATTTCACTACAAGCTTATATGGTATTTACAATTTCCAGAATATATTGGCAGCCATTTGCACAGGACAGTATTTTAATGTTAATGCAAAGGATACGGCAGATGCCATCGCAGGATATATCCCGGAAAACAACCGTTCGCAAATTGTTCAGACTGATAATAACCTTATTTTCCTGGATGCCTACAATGCCAATCCCAGCAGTATGGCACAGGCATTAAACTTCTTTTCCATGCGAAAAGCAAAGCAAAAAGTAATTGTATTGGGAGATATGCTTGAGTTGGGCCAGGAGTCGGAATCTGAACATCGAAAGGTTCTTGATTCGGTTAAAGGGAAATTCAATAAGGTAATACTTTGTGGCCATATCTTTACGGGATTCACCGGTGAATTTGATTATCAGTTTTTTCAGGATACCGTTGTTCTCAAAGAATGGCTGCAAAAGCACCCATTACAAAATGCCGAAATTCTAATCAAAGGATCCAGAAAGATAGGACTTGAAACCTTATTACCTGAATTGTAAACAAAGCAGACCATGAAACCTTACCGTGCCATCGGGATTATGTCGGGTACCTCCATGGATGGGCTGGATATAGCCTATTGCGAGTTCAGTGAGCGTGATGGAAAGTGGTCATTTACCTTGCCATGTGCAATTACTGTTCCTTATCCGGAAAAATGGCAAAAAATTTTATCCCTTGCGAGGTATCTGAATGAACTCCGGATGTCTCATTTAAGTGAGGCATGGGCGAGGATGGCTGCTTTCCATGTCAATAATTTCATCCGGCAGTACAGATTGAAGCCTGATTTCATTGCTTCACATGGTCATACGGTCTTCCATCAACCGGAGAAACAGATAACCCTGCAAATCGGAGATGGAGCTGTGTTATCGTCAGAGACAGGGTTGAAAGTGGTTTGTGATTTTCGTTCACAGGATGTAGAGAGGAGAGGTCAGGGAGCACCCCTGGTACCTGTCGGCGACAGGTATCTTTTTGGGGAGTACGATTATTGCCTGAACCTTGGGGGAATTGCCAATATTTCTTTGGAAAGTGATAACAAACGGATAGCCTTTGATATTTGCGCCTGCAACATTGCATTAAACTATTTGGCTGGAAAGGCAAGACTTGCATACGACAACAAGGGGGAAACTGCCAGATCCGGAAAGCTGAATCCCGTTTTACTCGAATCTCTAAACGCCTTGACTTACTTCCATCAGGATCCCCCCAAATCGCTGGGAATTGAATGGGTAGAAAGAGAGATGATACCTTTACTGAACAAGAAAATTTCAATTGCAAATCGTTTGCAGACTGTAACAGAACACATCGCCATTCAAATTTCGAAGGCAATCGGTATATACGAGACAAAAGGAACAATGCTTATCACCGGTGGCGGGGCATACAACAATTTCCTGATTGAAAGGATACAAAGCCACAGCCCGGTTAAAATAGTCATCCCGGATAAGAATATCGTTGAGTTCAAAGAAGCTATGGTTTTTGCTTTCTTAGGATTATTAAGGCTGAGGGGAGAGATAAACGTTTTATCTTCGGTTACGGGAGCCGTTGGGGATAGTTGTTCAGGAAGTATATACGGATAAAAAAAGCCGGAAAAAATCCGGCTTTCATTTCATTATCAACCATTTATTCTTCAAAGACTTTTTTACCCCATTCAACTTCGAGCTTCATCCCTTCTCCTGCATCCTGCAATTCAAAAAGCCTTCCCTGGTCATCCAGTCGGAATGTTTTTTGAAGCACATTCAGCAATACTTCCCCTTCGGATATCTTCTTCACTTCCAGCTTGCCTTTTAATAACTTACCATCCCAAATCTCATTGCCATCGGTGATCGTTTTACAATTATATCCCAGGTAAGTTTCACCGTTTGCTTCATCATTAAACTTAATAAAGTGGATGTAATTGCCATCCAGGTGGCTTTCCATTGGCTCATGGCTCTCCCTTGTTTCGGGTTTTTGGTAAAACTCATGTGCGGTGAGATAATTGATGATATCCTTGTTGTCATTTACATTTACAACATAGGCAGCTTCCACGTGTTTTTTATGCAGGATACCAGACTCTTCCTGGAGGATGTACACACCGGCACCAGCCAGGTATCCAATCAAAGCAAGAAGGCTTATCTTTCTGAGGTACCATATAAAATCAATTTTTTCCATACCCATAACGGCGACTCCTGCAGCCGAGCCGATGATTAGGATGCTACCACCTGTACCGGCACAGTAAGCCAGGAATTCCCAGAAATAGTGATCCGGCGGAAAATTGTACATACCCATAGCACCGGCGACCAATGGTACATTGTCAACTACAGCGGATAGCACACCAATAATTATATTGATCACGTATAGATTTCCAACGTGTGTTCTCAGAGTATCAGCCAGCAACTCAAGGTGACCTGCTGTTGCGAGCCCGGCAACTGCGAGCAATATACCCAGGAAGAAGAGTACGCTGGGAACATCAACCTTTCTCAACACACCGGCCACGGTCAGATACCTTGAATTTTCGTTATGATGATTATTCCGGTTCAGAATTTCGGTGATGGTCCATAACACACCCAGCGAAAACAGCATGCCCAGATAGGGAGGAAGATGAGTATAGCTCTTGAAAACCGGGACAAAGAGCAGGCCACCCACCCCAATAAAGAATATTGCATTGCTTTGAATTTTTGGTATATCCAGCCCATGATGGCTTTTCTGCGATTGTGCAGGCCTTTTAACCGTTCCTTTCAATGTCAGAGAGAGTATGAGCAGTGGAACCACCAAAGAGACAATACTGGGAAGTATTGTCATTTTGATAATATTCAAGGTAGTTACTTTACCGGCAATCCATAGCATAATGGTAGTCACGTCCCCTATGGGTGACCAGGCTCCACCGGCATTGGCCGCAACAATTACCATTCCTGCAAAAAACCAACGGTCTTTTTTGTCGGCGATCAGTTTTCTCAACAAGGCTACCATTACAATTGAGGTAGTCAGGTTATCGAGAACTGCAGACATGAAGAAAGTAAGAATAGAAGTAACCCAAAGCAGTTTTGCCCGTTTTGTAGTTTGTATTTTGTCGGTAATAATGCCAAAGCCCTGATATGAGTCAACCAGCTCGACTATGGTCATTGCTCCCAGCAGAAAAAACAGGATCTCGGAAATTTCCCCGAGATGATGTAAAAGCTCTTTGTGTACCAACCATCCCAGGAAATCTCCTCCTGCGATACCTTCAAGGTAATGCTTGAATTCGGTTGGATTGATCAGGATAGACTCACCGGCAATGACCATGCTCGTCCATAAAACAACACCCAACAGCAGGGCTGTGGCGGATTTGTTAACCTTAATGGGATGTTCCAGGGCAATCAATACATACCCGACAATAAAAATCCCAATCATTACATAAAACATAAGCTCGTATTTTGGGGTGAATAATTGGCTGCAAAAGTAAAAAAGATTTTAAGCTTCTTTATTTTCCACATCTGAAATTTATATAAAGTTGATCTATATCATATTTTAAACTGATGCTGTGTAATGGAACATAAAAAACTTGAACTTCACCGAATGTAATAAAAACCGGTTTCCTGAGTTTAATTAACACTGTATTGTTTAAAAAATAAACATAAAGGGATTACGGGCATCCTGAAACATCAATAATTTTAGAGCAAAATAAAATCTTCATGGAAACAGGAATATTACTGCAAGTAAATGCAGCGCTTACCGGCGCCGGGGAAGATCCGACTGAAATTACCCTCTCTGTTTATGAACTGGTGCTCAAAGGCGGGTGGATCATGGCAATATTGGGTGTATTATCCATTATTGCTATATATGTATTTCTCGAGCGGTATTTTACCATCAGCAGAGCCTCCAGGGAAAACAAAAATTTCATGAATAATATCCGTGATTTCATTCATAACGGGCGTATTGATTCAGCGGTTGCTCTTTGCAAAAGTACCGATACCCCCATTGCCAGAATGATAGAAAAAGGATTGTCGCGGATTGGCCGGCCATTGAATGATATTACTGCAGCCATTGAAAATGTCGGTAAACTGGAAATATCGAGGCTGGAGAAGAATGTAGCCGGTTTGGCAACCATTGCGGGGGCAGCACCTATGCTCGGCTTTCTGGGAACTGTGATTGGCATGATCATTGCTTTTTACGACATGTCGATGGCAGGTAACAATATCGATGTAGCATTACTATCCAGTGGGATTTACCAGGCTATGGTAACCACGGTAGGAGGTTTGATTGTGGGTATTCTGGCTTATGTTTGCTATAATATATTGGTATCCAGGATTGAAAAAGTAGTGTATATATTGGAAGCCCGTTCCACTGAATTCATGGATTTATTAAATGAACCGGCTGCCTGATAAAAATACCACCCATGGCAATACAAACAAGAAATAAGCGAAGTGCAGAATTCAGCACTGCATCCATGTCGGATCTGGTATTTCTCCTGCTCATCTTCTTCATGCTTACTTCCACATTGGTTGCACCCAATGCCATCAAACTTCTGCTTCCTCAGAGTACGAGCAAGACCATGGCCAAACAAACCCTCACGGTATATATCGACGATAATTACCGTTATTATGTTGAAGAACAAAGGGTGTCGGAGCTTCAACTTCAGGGGATCATAGATCAGGTTCTGGCCGGACAAATCGAAGGATCGGTTGTACTGAGAGCAGATAAAAGCGTTCCTGTCCAGTATGTGGTTAATGTCATAGATGCGGTAAACAACATCAATAATAAGTATAATACACGTCATAAAGTAATCCTTGCTACCAGTCCGAAAAAATGACCAGGGAAAAACGAAATAAGATCAAAGCCATTGCCGGCAGTATAATTTTTCATATTGCCATCCTGGTTGCATTGATTTTCCTGGGACTTTCCACTCCACTTCCCCTACCGGGAGAGGAAGGAGTAGAAGTTAATCTGGGCAGCAGCGATGTTGGCATGGGCAATATCCAGGAGGAGTCTCCTGCGCCCAGCACCCCTCCTCCCCCCAGGCCACAACCGGCAGAACCTCAGGAAGAAGTTGTAAAAGAAGAGGTTATTACACAGGAAGTCGAAGAAGCCCCTGCTATTGTTGAAGAGGAGAAACCGAAGGAAAAAAAACCGGAAGAACAGAAGCCGGTAGAGCAGGAG
>JAHJRE010000055.1 GCA_018831055.1 Bacteroidota bacterium | reverse complement strand
GGCTGTGATCTTATTGTAATAATTTTTAACCTGATCCATATTGTAGGCCACCCAGGCGTCATAATACTTACCCTTGACAAGCACCGGGTAGGTAAATTCATCCTGAATTTTTTCCAACTCACCGGGTTGGAAAATATTTATGCTTGCCGGAACATTGAATCCGTATTTCTCACCAAACCTGGGTAAATTCATTTTATGCCTATCCTCAAACTGCTGCATGGTAGGCAGGAAGGTCCGGATACCCATAGAAGCGAGTTTTTGCTCCAAACGAATGTAAGGATATAACTCCGCATCGAAATTAGGAATGATCATTTGCAGATTTTCCTTTTCATGGATATATGACAGCCTTTCCAACAATGGCTCCGTGCCGCTGGATGGATAGGGGACCTGGTAAGTATGATCAACGAGTTGATGCATATATATACCCGGCTCAAGGGCTTCATAGGATAACCCAATGATCCTTACATCAAACGAAGACGCTTCCCTCAAAGCCCGGATAACGGAAACACCCGGCCCCGGACTGTCGATAGCATTCAAGGCAGTGACGGCAATGGTTAGTCTGGGCTTATTCATGATCCACTAGCAGTTGAAAACGTTGTAACATCGCCATAAAATCATTGTAATCCTTCTCAAGGGTTATATTGTCAACATGGTATCGTTCCTTGACAGACCGAAGTATCTCATTTTTTTCTTTTCCCTCTTTAATCATACCAAGCATTTCAACCGCCATTGGATTAGCTGTGTAGGATTCTCCGGTTTCAGGGTTGAAAATGAAACCGGAATCGCTGATCGCTACATTCTTTTTTATTTTCATGGTATTCATCATTGTATAAAACTATGCTTAAATTCGCATGCAAACATAACGTGGTATCTTCATATGAAGTTTACAAGATTTAAGGAAAGTTTTATAAGATTATAAGATTGCCTTGAAAGCACTCAGGAAAAATAATTCAAGGAAAGCGTTACCCGACTTCATGAAAGGCCTGGCTGTTATTTTTATGGTAATGGTGCATGTTTTGGAGCTTTTTACAACAACAGAGTTTCAGGGAACGACTTTCGGGAAGGTCGTTTTCTTCCTGGGAGGACCACCTGCAGCCCCTGTTTTCATGCTTATTATGGGATATTTTGTTGCGTTATCCGGGAAAAGTCTTAGTAAACACATATTTAGAGGAGTTTCCCTGATCTTTTTAGGACTATTGCTGAATACTGGACTTAATTTTCACTTGCTCATCAAAGTATTCCTGGGACAAATACAGGTAAATCCGCTGGAATATATTTTTGGCGCTGATATTTTATTCGTTGCAGGATTAAGCATTATTCTTCTGTCGCTGACAAAACAGATCGTTGGAACCCGTTGGGTTCCTTTTCTGATTCTGGCCTTCATTATCGTGTTTATCTCTCCATATCTTCAGGATTTGTCATCCGGATGGAAATATTTACAGGCATTTCTCTGGGGAGAATACTCATGGTCGTACTTTCCGATATTTCCCTGGGCGGGTTATGCTTTTGCAGGTTATGCCTCGGCAGGATTTACGAGATTAAGTTACTTTAAAACTGTAAAAACAAAAACTTCCCTGTTAGTCTTTGTCGTTACCACCCTGGGCATTATTCTGTCTCTACCCTATGCTTCCAGGATCACTGCCAATCTCCCGCTATTTTACCATCACTCCTGGACATTTTTTATATGGACACTTATATTTACGGGTTGGTGGACTGTAATCCTGCAATTTATTCAAATCAGATTGCCTGATAATCCTGTGGTATTATTCCTGCAATGGACCGGCAGAAATGTTACGGCATTTTATGTATTCCAGTGGCTGATCATAGGGAATATAGCCACAGCTTTGTATCAAACTCAAGGATTTTTTGGATGGCTGGCCGGGATTTTAGTAGTTTTATTGTGTTCAACAGTATTAACGAAGGTATATTTAGGCATCAAACAAAATAAAAATCACCGGGTCAATTATTGATCTCAACCAATCTTTCATTCCTCGCTTTTTGCTTTTTCCGATTTCAGGTAATAAGCTCCCTTGATAACGATTCTGGCGTTCCCGGGCAATCCTCCGGGAATTGTGACCTGTGTGTATCCATCCTCCTCAAAGCCGGTGACTATATTTGCCTCCGTGAATGATACCACTGTGTCAGTCTCCCATTCAGGAAGTGTATGAAAAATATAGTAACGACTGTTTCCATCAAAAAGAATGGCTTCGGAAGGAAGAGCCGGAAGAGTTTCTTCGCTGGTATGTATGCTTGTGGACACAAACATTCCAGGAACAAGTCCAATCTTTTTATTTCCAAAACCTGCCAGCACTTTAACAACTCTTGCATCCGTCCTGACGGATGATGCAATACTTTTTACAAAACCCTCATATTCTGACATTCCCTGATCACTGGTTTGAAAAGTCACTCGCTGTCCGGGTTTAACTTTCATGATATCCTTCTCGAAAACCATGATTTCAATATAAAGATCTGCTGTGTTGTAAACTTTAAATAACACATCAGACGGCTCAAGGTATTTACCGGCATTTAAATTTACTTCCTCAACAATGCCTTGAACAGGACTTTTTATTTTTATTATACCACTAATATTTTCACGGGAAATGGTTGTGGGATCAACACCCATTAATCCAAGCTTTTCCGCAAGAGCACTTCGCAAGATCAATGCATCTTCATATATGGCTTCTGCTTCCTGATATTTCTTTTCCGAAGCGGCATTTTCTTCCTTCAAAGCCTTCTGCCGTAAATAATCTTGTTCAAGTAATTCAAGGCGACTTCCTGCAAGCAGATACTCCTGCTGTAATCCAAGAAAGTCGAATGATTGAATGGTTGCAAGCACTTGTCCTGCCTTTACTTCATCCCCAAGACCAACCATGATTTCCCGGACCGTACCCGGAACGGACGTCACAATATCGGCTTCCATTTCCGGAGGTACTACAATCTCTCCTCTGGCATTTACATCGGATGATAACAGACGCGATTCAATTTTACCAAATTGGATTCCTGCATGTTCAATTTGTGATATTGAAAGAGTAACCATACTACCATTCGCTTGTTCCGGAATGCTTTGATCCTGAACTGGGTTGTTGCTACTGCATGCAATCATTAGCGGAATGATCACAATAATCAGATAAATCTTAGTTTTCATTTAATGAAGGTATAATTAAATTGGTTTCACCGGTAAGTTCATACATTTCAAGAACAGAGAGATTGTATTGTTCCATTGCATCAAGATAATCAAGCTGGATTTGCATCGCCTCTCCAGTCATCTGAACAAACTCCGTATAATCGATCTCCCCCTGTTCAAAGCTGATGAGAGCATTATCCTCGAGTGTTTTAGCTTGCAGAAGAGCAATTTCTTCGTAATATTTCAACATTGCTTTCCTTTGTTTAATCGACTCGCTTATCCTGTAATATTCACCCGACAGCCTTATTTTTTCCAACATAAGGTGATTTTCAGAGATCTGACGGTCAATTTTCGCAGCCTGAATCTTTCCTGATCCGCTCCAAAACCAAACCGGCAAAGAAACTCCTACCATCCAGCCCTGAAATCCCTGAACCCGGTCAATGGATTGATTGAAATAACCAAGGGAAATATCAGGAAACATGCCTGCCGTCTGGTTTCGAATATCTGCCTGTTTTAAATTTACCTGCTGCCGGAAGTAATCAATGAGCGGGCTTTCAGCAACATCCTTTTCACCGGGTTCCGGAAGCATCAAATAATTGCCTGAAGCAGCTTCTATATTCTTTTGTATGCCTGTCAGGAGACGCAGATCATTTTCTGCAATAATATACCCGGATTTTGCTTCAAGCAGCTTGTTCCTGACCTGTCCAGCCTTGCTATCAGCCATAAGCTTTGCAAGATGATTTTCCTCTCCTTGTTCATACTTCATTTTCATCACATCCTTGAATTCTTTATACAGACTATCCTGGTTTAATAATATCCTCCGACTTTCTGCTGACTTTATCCATCTGAGATAAGACCATGTAACCCGGATTATGATCTCATTCCTGGAGAGCCTGTATTCAGTTTCCCTGAGCAATTCCTGTTCTTTTTGCACACGGTAAGCACTTGAATAAACAGTTGGGAAACGGAATGATTGTGCTATTGAAATATTATAATCTTTTGCATCCGAATTGATCTGACCTTGTTCAAGCATAAATTCAGGTTGAGGAATATCAATAGCGCTTTTTCGCAATTTCGCTTCCATTTCCCGTTCAAGATCAGCGTTTTTTAATTCAAGATTATTTTCCAGGGCAGTTTGTACTGCATTTTCCAGACTAAGAGCCATAGGTTTATCCTGGGCAATCAAAAAAGCCGGGAATGACATAAGGATGAAGAGAGAAAGGGCTTTAGCAGGGGTTTTAATTTTAGCACGTGAACCCATCTTGCTAAATAAAATGTAAATAACCGGAAGAACCACCAAAGTTAATATGGTAGCCGTGATAAGGCCTCCTATTACCACGGTCGCCAGGGGTTTTTGCACTTCTGCGCCCGGAGCGGTAGATAATGCCATGGGGACAAAACCCAAAGCAGCCACCGAGGCAGTCATGATAACAGGCCTCAACCTGGTCCTTGTGCCCTGTCTGACTCTTTCATAAATATCTTTTACACCGGATTTTTCAAGCTCATTGTAATAGGAAAGCAATACTATGCCATTAAGCACTGCAACCCCGAACAGAGCAATAAAACCTACTCCTGCGGATATGCTGAAGGGCATACCCCGCAGCCATAATGCCCAGATACCACCAACTGCTGCAAGAGGAATGGCAGAATATATCATAAGCGCCTGTTTGAGAGAATAAAATGTAAAATATAAAAGAACCAGGATAACGATTAATGACACCGGTACAGCAATACTGGAAGTCCGCTTGGCTTCTTTCAGGTTTTCAAATTGCCCTCCAAAGGTGATATAATATCCTGGCGGAAGCTGAAGCATTTGAGATAAATTATTATCTACCTCGTTAATAAATGATTCTACATCCCTTTCCCTAACGTTGATCCCGATAGTAATCCTGCGCTTAGTGTCATCACGCGATATTTGCATGGGTCCGTCTTTAATTTCCAGATCCGCCACCTGGCTAAGTAAAATCAGTTCTCCTGAGGGGCTGTTAACCCTGAGGTTTTCAATCGCATGAAGGTTATTACGGCATTCTTCGCACAGCCTGAGTACCAGATCAAACCGACGCTCTCCTTCGTAAACTACCCCAGCCGGTTCTCCACCGAAAGCAATACGGATTATGCGGTTTATATCTTCCACATTCAAACCATATTGCGCCAATTTGTCCCTTTTATACCTGATTATGAGTTGTGGAAGGCCCACAATCTGTTCAACCCTGACATCTCCTGCACCCCTGATATTGCTTATGACAGCAGCCGCTTCATTGGCTTTTTCATAAAGCAAATTCAGGTCTTCTCCGTAAATTTTTACAGCTACATCCGACTTAACCCCAGTCATTAACTCATTAAACCGAAGCTGAATTGGCTGGGTGAACTCGAAGGAAACCCCCGGTAAAACAGAAAGTTTCTCTTTCATCATTTCCACCAGTTGAACTCTTGTTTTGGCTGAAGTCCATTCTTCACGAGGCTTCATCACTATCATAATATCAGCATCTTCCACTGCCATTGGATCGGTAGGCACCTCGGCAGTTCCAATTTTTGATACTACTTCTTTGACTTCCGGGAAATTATCCAGGATAATTCTCTCAGCTTTTGTAGATGTGGCTATACTTTCTGACAAGGATGATCCGGGTGCCAGCGTCATTTGGGCTGCAAGATCTCCTTCTTCCAATGTAGGGATGAATTCTCCGCCCATCCTGCTGAACAGGAAAAAGCTTGCACCCAGTAATGCCAGAACCATAGCCAGGACCAACCATTTATGACGCAAAGAATAATCCAGCACCGGTGCATGTGCCTTATGAAGGGAATGAATGATCTTATCGGCAAAACTCTCCTTGTGAGATATCTTCTTACTAAGAAAGATGGAAGCCATAACAGGCACATACGTAAGGGAAAGTATCAGTGCCCCTACCAAAGCGAAAATTACAGTCTGAGCCATTGGCTTGAACATTTTCCCTTCAATGCCGGTGAAAGCCAGAATCGGAATGTATACGATCAGAATGATCAATACACCGAAAACGGCCGACTTGCTGACTCTGCTCCCTGCAATGTAAATGTTTTTATCTATTTCCTCCTGCGACAATTTGCCCTTTAAACTGCCACGATGTATCTGGTATACAATCCCTTCTATCACAATCACGGAACCATCCACGATCAAACCGAAATCGATAGCACCAAGACTCATCAGGTTAGCACTGACACCGAAAAGATTCATCATGGAAAAAGCAAATAGCATGGATAATGGAATAACGGATGCAACAATGAGTCCGGCCCTGTAATTTCCTAATAATAGGATCAGGATGAAAATAACAATCAGCCCCCCTTCGATCAGGTTTTTACTTACTGTGTTAATTGTTTTGGAAATCATTTGGCTCCTGTCGAGGTAGGCATGAAGGGTTATTCCTTCCGGCAGGGTTTTCTTTACCTGTTCAATACGCGCTTTTACCTCTTTAATTATACTTGCCGAATTACCGCCTTTCAGCATAAGTGTGATCCCACCCACAGCTTCACCCTTACCATCCTTGGTCATGGCGCCAAACCTCGGTGGATGGCTTATGTTAACCTCAGCAACGTCTTTGATAAGTATGGGAATTCCATCAATTACCTTAATAACAATGTTTTCTATATCTTCTTCATTTTGTATAATACCTTCAGCCCTGATATAAAGAGCTTCCTGTCCTTTTTCAATGTATCCACCTCCGGTATTCTCATTGTTTTTCTCCAAAGCTTCAAAAATCTCAGTAATAGTCAGATTCTTCCCTACAAGCGTGCGGGGCTTTACTGTTACCTCATACTGCTTCAAGTAACCTCCAAAACTGCTGATCTCAACAATACCGGGAATACCCGACAACTGCCTTTTTATGATCCAATCCTGAATTGTCCTTATTTCAAGAGGAGTATAAATATCTTCATAGCCCGGTAAGGGTTCAATCACATATTGGTATATCTCGCCCAGCCCGGTGGTAATGGGCATCATTTCAGGAGTCCCATAGCCCTCAGGAATATTGCTTTCAGCTATTTTAATCTGCTCGCTGACTAATTGCCTGGCAAGATAAGGATCAACACGGTCCTTGAAAACGATAGTGACAACCGACAATCCAAAACGTGAAATTGACCTGATTTCTGTAACATCCTGGATATTTGCCATGGCAATCTCCACAGGAAAAGTTATGAACTGCTCAACTTCCTGCGGTGCCAAAGAGGGAGCAACTGTGATTACCTGAACCTGGTTGTTCGTGATATCCGGGACAGCATCAATGGGCAATATTGTAAAATTATATCCGCCCCAGGCAATCAGTCCAAGCGTTAGAATGCCAATAATGAGGCGATTATTTAATGAAAAGGAGATAATTTTATTGATCATAATTAACCGGCTTAAACGATTCAAACAAAACACTTAGCCATTTAGTTCATCAACAGGCCTTCTGTATCGCGCAGGATCCTTTTTGAATTCACTTACAGAAACCCCCGTGACATTTTTAAACTGCGTTGAAAGATACTGTACACTGCTGTATCCCATTATATATGCAATCTCACTCAAAGTAAGCTCCCCGGATATAATCAGCTCTTTGGCTTTCTCTATTTTCTGAATAATGATGTATTTTTCGAGGGTAATCCCAACATGCTTTGAAAACAAAGATGATATATGCTGATAAGATAGGTTGAATTTCTCAACCAGAAAATCTGAATTTCTTACCATGCTGTTAAAAGTGGAGTGGTGAACCAGATCGATCACTGCCAGCTTAATTTGTTCTGTCAAACGCGATTCATTGTCATTTACCGGATCGAACCCGTTTTCATGCAAGACTTGCAGTATCCTGGCTTCATCAATATTTTCCGGGTCAAAAGAGATCCTGATCTCGCCCATTCTCAGACTCTCTATTGTAACACCTATCTGCTCCATTAAAATTTTTAAAAGACGACTGCAGCAGGTGCAAATCATATTTTTCAGATAATACTCCCTGTATACAACTTTATTACGTTCGGGATCCTGAGTCATAAAGTGCTTTTGAGATGATTTAAAATTTAGAACCAGTCTAAATTTCTGAAATTTAGCAATTTAACATTCAAATACCTGTATATTTGAATTAACAATTATCTCAAAATTATGAAAAAAATTGTGTTATCCCTATTATTAATATTTCTTACTATTCTTATACTTTCGTATTTACCAGGATGCAAGCACAATCCCGAAGAAATAGTCACACCAGAGAACGGTGGTGGTGGTGATACGATCGTCTGTGATACTTTGAATGTAACTTACCCGGGGTCTGTGGTACCGATTTTTGAAAAATATTGCACAGGATGCCATAGTGGGTCAACACCTCAGGCAGGGATAGACCTGACCAATTATGACGATGTAACTGCTATCGTTCAAAGCGGTCAGCTAATTGGATCGATAAACCATATCCCTCCATTTTCCCCGATGCCCAAAGATCAACCCAAACTGGCTGTTTGTCTGATCCGTACCATCGAAATATGGGTAAATGATACAACCTTTCCTTCACCCGGCCATCCATGTGATCCCGATACAATTTATTTTGAAAAGGATCTGCTTCCTATCCTGCAATCGAACTGTGCCAAACCCGATTGCCATGATGCTATAACAGCCCAGGATGGCGTGCGTCTGACCGACTATAATTCTGTTATGCAAACAGGTGACGTTCAGCCTTTTGACCCGGGAAACAGCGAAATTTATGAGGTTGTGATCGAAACGGACCCTGATAAGAGAATGCCTCCACCGCCCGGTAGCCCATTAACCCAGGAACAGATAAATATAATCCTGAAATGGATAAACCAGGGAGCACAAAACCTGTTCTGCGATGAGGAAGAATGTGATACCCTGAATGTCACATACACGAGCATTATCGGACCGATGATCAATAAATTCTGCGTAGGGTGCCACAATAATAACAACCCCCTTGGCGGAATTACTCTTGAAGGCTACAATAATCTGGTTACGGTTGCCAATAACGGCAGTTTACTGGGTGTCATTCGGTGGGAAAGCGGATTTCCTCAAATGCCCAAAAACGGAAATAAACTATCAGATTGTCAGATTCGTCAAACAGAAATTTGGATTGAAAATGGAACACCCAATGATTAAAAGGAACATTTTATTGCAATTAACATTAATGGCAGCATTCGCAATGGTTTTCATGCCAGGATGCTACTATGATAACGAAGAGGAATTATATCCGGATGCAGGTGCTTGTGATACAAGCAATGTAACCTATTCCGGAAAGGTAAAACCCATCATCGACCAGTATTGCATTTCCTGTCACAGCGGCGGAGCGCCTCAAGGAAATGTTTCCCTGGAAGGTTATGCAAATACTGCAGCAGCAGGTCAAAAACCTGCAGGAACCTACGGGAGCCTTTATGGTGTGATCAGCCATGCCTCCGGTAACTCCCCCATGCCGAAAAACCAACCGAAGATGCAGGAGTGTAAAATTCTGCAGATAAAGAAATGGATTGATGAAGGAACAAAGGAGAATTGATCGAAGATCGAAGATCGAAGATCGAAGATCGAAGATCGGAGATCGGCCCAGTTTTTCACCGGGGCAGGTATCTGGGATCTAAAATTTATATACAAAACACATAATCATTATGATAAAAACATTTTCACTTTTAGTATTAAGCATGTTGCTTTCCATAGGGATTTATGCCCAGGATGACCTTATGGATCTTTTCGGGGATGAACCACAGACAACCGATTATGCCTATGCAACTTTTAAAACTACACGGATATGTAATGGGCAATCGATTGAGAATCCTGCAAACGGCAACCTGATCTTTATCATATCGCATCACTTCGGACGGATCAATACAGGATGGTATGAATGGTTCGGGCTGGACCAGGCAACCATCCGTTTTGGCTTCGAATATGGAATAAATGACTGGCTTGCCGTTGGGTTCGGCAGGAATTCATTGTACAAGACTTTCGATGGATTCACCAAAATCAAATTGCTCAGGCAAAGTACCGGAAAGAGGGTTATGCCAATATCCGTTTCCTACTTTGGAAATGTTGCCATTACCTCGCTGAAATGGGCTGATCCTGATCGAAAAAATTACTTTACCTCCCGTATGCAATATGTGAATCAGTTACTTATAGCAAGAAAATTCAGCAGTTGGTTATCAATTCAGTTGACTCCAACATTTATACACCGAAACCTGGTTGAAACGAAAGAGGATCAGAATGACGTCTTTGCTGTTGGGGCCGGTGGCAGGGTTAAGCTGACCAACCGTTTATCATTAAATTCCGAGTATTTCTATCTCTTGCCTGGTCAAACAGCCGACGATTATTACAACTCGTTCACCATTGGTTTTGACATTGAAACCGGGGGCCATGTATTTCAGATCTATGCCACTAATTCGCAAGGACTGATCGAAGAAGCTTTTATCGCAGAAACAACTGGTTCCTGGGGGAAGGGTGACATTCACATTGGGTTTAATATTACCAGGACCTTTGCGATCAAAAAACCAAAAAGTTTAAAGAGTATTGAGAACAATTAATGCCCGGTAGCAGGATTCAGGCTCCAGGTTTCAGGTAGCAAGTTTCAGGCTACAGGGAGGAGCAGACAGCTATATTTGTCAGGGTGAGTAAACATGAACGCTTGATTGTGCCGAAGGCAGGTAATTAATACCGAACCAGCAAATCAGCAGGGCAACAAAAGCCAGCGATAATATCCATAGAGATGTTCTGACCATTTTACGCTTGTTGATACGAAAATGAATATATAGCAAATAGACCAGCCAGGTAATAAATGCCCATGTTTCCTTTGGGTCCCAGGTCCAGTAATGGCCCCAGGCTTCTTTAGCCCAAAGAGCCCCGAACAGAAGTCCGAAAGTCAGGAAAGCAAAACCTATATAAACCATATTATCGGCAATCCACAATGATTTTTCAACAGAGTTCCCTTTTGAAAGCAGGTACAATCCTTTGATCCCGATCAGTGATGAGACAGCGAGAAGGGCATATCCGATAATGTAAACTATCACGTGAGGGATAAACCAGGGGCTTTGCAAAGCAGGCATCAGGGTCTTGTCAAAAGTATCCGGCTTGAAATAGTTGATAAACAGGAAGACAATGGCCATGGTCAGAGCATAACCAAGCATCCATTTCATTTTCCAGCGATAGTAAATCACAAGGCCAATTACCGCGGTAAAAATAGCATACCAAAGCCGGGTTTCTGCCAATGTCCTGAAAGGAGGCCTTTCCAGGCTATCCCAAAGCAATCCTGCAAAAACGACAATAACTGCTGTGCCGGAAAGTAAAAGGAAATCCCTTAATATTCCTGCAGTTTTACCTTTACCGGAAAAGCTGATAATGATCCCGGCCAACCAAAGCAGGGTGGCAGCATAAACAAAATAAGGGTATTGTATCCAGGTCATAATATTATTCAGGTTTTTTAGATCTTCCCATCCAAACCAGGTATAGAGAACCTGTAAGTATCATGAAAATTCCGGTATATACAACAGGAAGCCAGGGATCCTTAACCAGCTCCAATATGCTGAGGGTCGACCATTTTCCCATCCTCTCGTTATAACCAACCTGGTATATCTTCCATCCTTTAAATTTAACAGGTTTATTCACCTCCACCAGAAATTCCTCATAATGTTCCATCGACTCATATATCCTGATCTTTGAACTGTATTTTTTAGGTCCAGGCTGAAGCATGGCGAGTGATACTTCATCATTCAGGTTCATGTAGGCAGGAGGCATTCTGAAACTTCCGCTTGATACCCAGCCCAGGACGGTATCCCGCGTTTCACTGTTCATGGCCAGGATGAGGGCTGAAGGGGCGGATCCTGCTGTAGTATCAGGACTGTATCGTAGCGAATCCCTGCGTGAATCTGTGTAATAACTTACCACAAAAAGCTTCCATTCATTGAGTTGCCCTTCGGAACCTTCTTCCACCTCAAAGAGTTTATCGCCTTTCTTCATCATTAACGTCCCATCGCTGTTTCTCATCAGACCTAGTCTTGGAGGATACTCCTCAATGTCGAAATCAATCAGTTTCACAGCAAAAGGCAAACGATAAGCATTATTGCCTGCATCATAGGCAGTAAAGGAGACTCCTTGTTCCTGGACCGGAAGGCTCAATCTCCAAAGATCGGCCGAACCCAGGGAAGCGGAAACTACCACAACCCATAAACCACCATGATTGAGAAAAAAAGCAAGGTTTTTAATACTAAAAGGCAAAAAGCGCCGGATAATAGTAAACCCAAGTACCACCAAAAGAAACAAAGAACTCAGTAAATAGGCCCAGCTTCGGGTAACATGATTCAGCCCGGTTGAAAGAAGGAATCCTGAAGCATCAGCATCTTTCTGAGGAATGAAACCCATGAGCAGTACTAGAATCGTAAAAACACTGATAGAAGCGATCGCAGCAGGAGTGCTGCTCAGCCATTTAACCGCAGGGTGTTTGACAAAACGGTAT
>JAHJRE010000054.1 GCA_018831055.1 Bacteroidota bacterium | reverse complement strand
TTATACCGATGAGAACGGCTGTTCAGCCCAGGCATACAGTGAAATAGAAGTAAAGGAAGTAACACCTTTAATTAACATACCCGATACAAGCATTTGCGCCGGTGCTACGTTGATCCTCGACGCGGAAACATCCGGAATAATTTCCTATTCATGGTGGCCCGGAGGGCAGACTACTGCTGCTATCACTATTGACACCAGCGGGTTTGGACTTGGCTCCCATATGTTTATTGCCAGAGGAGTTAATCAATACCAGTGTACAAGCGCTGATACTGTTTTCATCACTTTCAAAGACTGCACGGCAATTGATGAGAACCTCCCCTTTGAGGTCAGACAGATATTTCCCAATCCCAGCCATGGAACAATTAATCTATTGATATACAGTACAAAAACCACTCCGGTAAAGATCCGTTTTGTAAGTATTCCAGGAGAGGAGATCAGGCAAATAAATGATGAGATTACCAAAGGTGAGTCAATAAAGACATATAACATTAAAGATTTATCACCGGGATTATACTATATTCTCATTAGTGCAGAAAAGAATCAGTTGCTTATGCGAATAATCGTTCAGTAAAGTAATTTTAATATATTTGCGATTATCATCTGCGGTACTAGTTGTTTTCCTGCTATAAGCATTAAAAAAAACTAACACTGGATTAGTAAAACCTTAAAAGTATTAACCAATGAAAAGAATCAGATTATTTGCATTATGCACATTGTTTGCTTTTACTTCGGCATTTTTATGGGCTCAGGAAGAAGAAGCAAAAGAAGAAAAGGCTGGATACCAGTTTACGGTTATTAAAGAACTTCCATCCACCCCTGTAAAAAACCAATACAAATCAGGAACCTGCTGGAGTTTCTCCGGTGTCGCTCTCCTTGAAACGGAACTGCTAAGAATGGGTAAAGATACCTTTGACCTTTCCGAAATGTTTATTGTTAGAAAAAGTTATGAAGAAAAAGGAAAGAAATACCTCAGATTCCATGGCAAAACCAATTTTGCCGGTGGAGGAGGATTTTCAGATGTGATCATGACCCTGGAAGAATACGGAGCTATACCTGATGAAGTATACAGCGGTCTGGTCATCGGAGAAGACAAGCATGTTCATGGGGAGATGGACGAAGTGCTGAATGCCTATGTGGATGCAGTTTTGAAAAACAAAAACAGAAAACTCAGCCCGGTATGGATGACCGGATTCAATGGTATTCTGGACGCATACCTGGGAGAAGTTCCCGAGACATTCACCTATAAAGGAATCGAATATACTCCCGAAAGTTATGCCGCCGTTCTTGGATTAAACCCGGAAGATTACATTGAGCTTGGATCTTACACACATCATCCATTTTACAAACCCTTCATCCTGGAAATTCCGGATAACTGGATGCATAGTCTCGTTTACAATTTACCTCTCGATGAGCTTATGGAGATTTTTGATTATGCAATTAACAATGGTTACAGCGTGGCCTGGGCAGCTGATATCAGTGAACGGGGTTTTTCCTGGAAAGACGGAGTTGCCATCGTGCCGGAAGACAATATTGAAGATCTCTCAGGAACAGAAAAAGAACGCTGGGAAAAACTTACGGAAAAAGAGAGAAATAAAGCCCTGTATAGCTTTGAAGAACCCGGTCCGGAAAAGAAGATCACACAGGAAATGCGCCAGGAAGCTTTCGATAATTTTGAAACCACCGACGACCACGGCATGCTTATCACAGGAATCGCCAAGGATCAGAACGATAACAAATATTACATTGTAAAAAACTCATGGGGAACCACAGACCATAAATACGACGGGTATTTCTACACCTCAGAGCCTTTTACCAGGTATAAAACAATATCAATAATGGTTCACAAGGATGCTATTCCAAAGCATCTGAGAAAAAAGCTGGGTTTGTAATTGAAAAGGCCTGCCGGATCTATCCGGCAGGCCCCAAACCAAATTAATTATGAAAAAATAATATTTACTTACCCAAAAATTATGCAAGTACTACTTTTTGTCAGGATCTGACTTTTTGTTTTCCTTTCCGTCTGATCCTTTGCAGCACTTGGATTTCATTTGTGTTTTGTCGCAGCATTTACTCTTGCTACCTTCAGGACAGTCTTTCTTGCTTTCAAGTTTGGCATCTTTGCATTCAGCCTTTTTTTCTTTATCATTGTCTTTCTTGGGATCTTTATCCAGATTTTCGATTACTACGTTTGATTGTGACGCTACAACAGTCTGAATACCAACCACTCCAAAGAGCAGGAAAGATACGAGGGCAATACTTAAAATGAGCTTTTTCATATTTTTAATATTTTTGATTTTACCTTAATGGAATTTTCTCCAAAATTACACCCGTAAAATGTGAAAATTCGTTAAAGGGTTGTTAAAAACTGTTAATGATTTGTTAAACGATATTCGGGATATATATGAGAAAACTTATCATCCCCTTAATAATAATTTTATTCGCACTTGTGGGTCTGATCCTGATAATTGCGTTTGAATTAAACATCCTTCAGAAAGAGGATATATCATATCCCGGTTCATCCTGGATCATTGCGATGGCAACCTCATTTATCCTGATCTTATCATGGGGATTTGTGTTCCTGTCAATAACACTAATCAGACAAAACAAAATATCTGATATAAAAAGCGATTTCATCAACAATATGACTCATGAATTCAAAACTCCCATCGCCACCATCCAGGTTGCAGGTGAAATGCTCCTGAATCCGAACATCCATGAATATCCTTACAAAGTAAAAAAGTATGCCCAGGTTATCCTGGATGAAAACAACCGGATCCGATCTAATGTTGAGCAAATACTACAATTATCGGTTATGGAAAACATGGGTTCAAAAATCCGGGTCTCCCAGGTAAGTATACATAATATCCTGGAGCAACTTGCTGAACAATTTATGGTTAGCATTCATGAATATCATGGAGTGATCCGGTTGGAACTGAATGCCGAAAGCGACCTTGTGATGGGTGACCGGGTCCATCTTACCAATATTTATTCAAATCTTATCGATAATGCAGTGAAATATAGCCAGAAAGAGCCTTATATCATTATTGCTTCAGAAAACAAAAACGGTATGATCGCTGTTTCTATAAAAGACAGGGGAATAGGTATCCGGCAAAGGGAACAAAAAAATGTGTTTAAAAACCTTTACCGGGTTTCCACGGGATATATTCATGATGTAAAGGGTTTCGGCATTGGTCTGTATTATGTAAAACTTATGACTGAAGCCCACAATGGAAAAATCACCCTGCAAAGCGAATTTCATCAAGGCAGTACCTTTACGGTATATTTGCCACTTATGAATAGTAACGAAAATGGATAAGAACAGGATATCTGTTTTACTTGTTGAGGATGATCCCAATCTGGGATTGTTACTTAAAGACTATCTCGACCTGCTCGATTATAATACGACTTTATGCACCAACGGCAAACATGGTCTGGATACCTTCAGTGAATTGCATTTCGACCTTTGCATATTTGATGTCATGCTTCCTGTTATGGATGGTTTCGCTCTTGCTGCGGAAATCCGGAAAACCAATGAAGCGATACCAATCATATTTTTAACTGCAAGATCGATGAACGAAGACCGTATCAGAGGATTCCGTATCGGTTGCGATGACTACATTACCAAACCATTCAGCACAGAAGAACTAAGTCTGAGGATACAAGCCATATTGAAACGCTGCAGGCTTTTGCCCGAATCAACACTTGCAACGGAAGCCCCAACAATAGCCATTGGAGAATATTCCTTTGATTCATCCAATATGATGTTGACCCGGCAAGGCAAGAAGCAATCCCTTACACGTAAGGAAACTGCTCTCCTGAAACTTCTTTGTGACAATATGAATAATATTGTCACCCGCGAATTTGCCCTAAAAGCGATCTGGGGAGATGATGATTATTTTATTGGCCGCAGTATGGATGTCTTCATCACAAAACTCCGAAAATACCTTAAAGATGACCCTGCCGTATCCATCACAAACATTCATGGAACGGGGTTTAGGTTGGAGGTTAAGGGGGAGTGAACAATGAACAATGAACAATGAACAATGAACAATGAACAATGAACAATGAACAATGAATAATGAATAATAGCCTGCCCCGAGCGAAGCCGAGGGGAGGGGAGGGGAGCGAAGCGTCTATGATTCGATTCCCAGTAACATCAGGAGAAATGAGTATTCCAGTGCTACTTCTTTCAGTCGTTCGAAACGGCCGGAGGCTCCTCCGTGGCCATAATCAAGATTGGTCCATAATAGAAGTATATTATCATCTGTCTTTTTATCACGAAGCTTGGCAACCCATTTTGCAGGTTCCCAGTATTGTACTTGTGAATCATGCCATCCAGTTGTGACAAGGATGTTTGGATAATTCTGTTCAACAACATTATCATAGGGGGAATACGATAGCATGTAGTCATAATACTCCTTTTCATTGGGATTTCCCCATTCATTATATTCCCCGGTGGTAAGGGGTATGCTTTCATCGAGCATGGTTGTAACTACATCCACAAAAGGTACAGCAGCGATAACCCCTCTGAAGAGTTCGGGTTCCATGTTAATCACTGCACCTATAAGCAATCCACCTGCACTCCCGCCACTGGCAAACAATTTATCAGGATTCGTGTACCCATTTTTCGTTAAGTAACGGCCACAATCGATAAAATCGTTGAAAGTGTTAATTTTTTTAAGTTTTTTACCATCTTCATACCAATTTCTTCCCATTTCCTCCCCTCCTCTCACATGGGCGATAGCATAAATGAATCCGCGGTCGATCAGGCTCAGTCTGGCACTGCTGAAAGAAGGATCATAGCTACTGCCATAGGATCCATAACCCACGAGTAACAAAGGCGCTTCACCATTGAGTTTTGTATCTTTCCTGTACACGAGTGACAAAGGTACTTCCACCCCGTCATGTGCAGGAATCATTAACCTTTCGGATACATAATCAGCCGGATCATAACCACCCAAAACCTCCTGGCGTTTCATCAGAGTTGTTTCCTTTGTTTTCATGTTCAGGTCATACACCGACGAAGGAGTAGTAAGGGATGTATATCCATATCTCAGAAAATCGGTGTTGAATTCCGGATTAACAGAAAAATATACCATATAAGCCGGATCAGGGAACTCAGGAAAAAATTCTTTGCCATCTGCCCATTGTATAATCCGGATATGGGGCAATCCACCAAACCGCTCATTCAGGGCAAGATAGGACCGGAAAACTTCAAAATCATCCAGGAGGACATCCTGACGGTGGGGAATGACTTCCTGCCAGTTTTCCTCCCCTGGGTCTGTTACCGGAGCTTTAACCAAGCGAAAATTCGGTGCATTGAGATTGGTCCGGATATAAAAATGTTCTTTATAATGGGATGGATAATACTCTATCTCTGGCTGCCTCTGCTGTATCACCGTGAAAGATCCCTGGGGAGTGCCTGCATTAAGAAAGCGGAATTCCGAAGACATATTACCATAGGAGGCAATAAAAACAAACTCTCTTGATTTGGAATTATAAACAGAAACAGCATAGGTCTCATCCTCTTCAGAAAAAACAAGATCCTCAGAAACATTACCCGAACCCAACTTATAACGATAAATCAGATAGGGTCTCAATGTAGTCTGATCCTTTACGGAATAAAATATAGTTTGGTTATCGGCCGACCAGGCAACATTCCCTGTGGTATTGGGTATCCTTTCCGGATATAACTCCCCGGTTTCCAGGTTCTTAATATGAAGAGTATAATTTCTACGGCTTACAGTATCCACACCGTAAGCAAGAAGGCGGTTATCGGGACTAACATTCAAACCGGCTACATTAAAAAACGAATGGCCTATAGCAAGTTGATTTACATCAAGCATTATTTGCTCAACATTATCAAGCTTACCTTTCTTACGGCAGTATATGGGATATTCCTTACCTTCCTCATAACGGGTATAGTAAAAATATCCATTCAGGAAATAGGGGGCCGACATATCCGTTTGGGCTATTCTGCCGACCATTTCCTTAAAAATATCATTCCTGAGAGAGTCAACGCCTCTCATCATATCCTGTGTGTATTCATTTTCGGCCTTCAGGTACTCCAGTACTGCCGGATTTTCACGGTTATTCATCCAATAATACGGATCCGTTCTTTGATGACCGTGGGCCGTAAGTACAGTATCATTTTTATCCGCAACAGGTGGCTTCATAGTATTTGAACTTTCTTTACAGGAAATTAAAGCAAACAAAGCAAATGCAATCCCTGCAATTGCCTTTATGACATACAGAATAGCTTTCATAAGCAGGATTTATTAAAAGGATAAGGTAAAACCGAGACTGGGCATGATGGGAAGCTGATAAACAACTTCATCATTATAACGGTTCACATAAAATACGTTTTTCCTGTCATAAACATTAGTAACACTAACATTGACCTCCAGGTTAGTATTCTCGCTAAACACGAATCTCTTCTTGATATCAATATCGAGTCTGTGATAATCAGGCATCCTGGCGGCATTGAGATCCGAGAGGATCACGTTGATTTCTCCGTTGGTATTCGTGTAGTTCGTATAAATACCATTATTGAAATTGATTTTTTCATAGAACCCCTGATTTTGGGTAAACGGGAAACCCGACCCATAGTTCCATCTTGCGTTGACCTCCCAGGTTTTAGTACCGCCGAAACGGTAGGTTCCGATCAGGTTCAGGTTATGACGACGGTCGAAATGAGGGTAATACATCTCCACATTCCCGCTGGCATCTTCATAATAGCGATGAACAAAAGCGAATGAGTATACTCCCCAGAAATAAAAATTCTTAAACTCGTATTTGATAGTCAGGTCAATGCCTTCAGCATCCCCCTTTTCAACAATAAAATCGGGATCAGAATTCAGGATTTTATTCCTGTTAAGGTTATATAACTGGGAAAAGTTCTTATAATACCCTTCAACATTGACAGTGATATTTTTACCAATATCGAATTCAGCTCCCAGGATGGCATGTTGTGCGCTCTGGTACTCGTGTTTGACTTGCTTTCCATCAAATGTTTCCGGGTGATCAACATTTCCTGAAATGAAGGAATAAAAGAGGTTAACCACATCCCGGTCGGAACGGCCGCTGATAAGTGCCTGGGAATATAATCCCCCTGCAAATTTCAGGCGAAAATTATCAGTAACATTATATTTCATCGCAAGACGCGGTTCGGGAGACACTTCGGATAAGGTAGCATACCATTGCAATCTGAAACCGGGTTCTATCAAAAATTTACCCAGGGTCATTTTGTATTTCATGAATATCCCGAGCTCAGTTGTATATTCTGCTGAAGGATCAACTGATGTTCCTGCTTCGTTAACGTAGTAAAGATCGGTTTTAAATCCCATCATTTCGATGCCATAGTCCAGTTCATCCTTTCCCAGGAAATAATTAAAATTCATTCCCATGGAAAAACCGTTGATTTCGCTCTCACGCTTAGGAAAAACCTCATCTTCAAGGGAAATCTTATAGGAAGAATAGGCTACATGGCCTTCTATAAGTACCGGAGATTTTCCCGGGATAACAACGAAATTAGAGCCCCCTCCATAAGAATCCCAGTGAAAATTGGCTATAGATTTATAATTATTCACATCATCTTCATACCGGAAACCAAAGAAATTAATTTTGCTTCCATTGGCTCCATATATTGACATTTTTCCATAAAGGTCAAGATAATCGAAAGGCAGGCCATCTTCATCCACATATTCGTAGAAGATCTTCGAAGATTCCCCCAGGTAGGAGTTTTTAGCCGAAAGAATAAAGGTAATTCCCCCATCATCGGGATTCTTGGGTTTTGTTATCGGCCCTTCTAAAAGAATCCTGGCACCGAAGGTGCTTGCGCCAATTTTTCCTGCAAGGCGTTTTTTATTTCCGTCACGGGTAGTGATATCCATCACACTCGATACCCTGTCGCCATATTCCGCTCCGAAACCTCCCGTGTATATATCGGCATTACGAATAATATCAGTTTCAAAAACTGAAAACAAACCTATAGAATGAAAAGGGTTATAGATGGTCATCCCGTCAAGTAAAACCTTATTCTGAATGGGTGATCCACCGCGTATATAAAGCTGGCCACCCTGATCACCGGTAAAGATCACACCAGGTAATACCTGGAGATATTGAGCCAGGTCGGGAGTTCCTCCGACGGAGGGTAACTGATTGATCTGTTTGGGTGTAATTTTAACCACCGATGTTTTTGTCTCGGTGCGGGCTTCCTGCCTCTCGGCAGAGATATTAACAGCCTGAAGTGTTACTGACTTTTTTTCCAGGAACAAATTCTGGTTAATGATTCGATCTGGTTGGATACTGACAGGCATGCTGAGGGTGTCATACCCAAGGTAGGTAACCATTAGCTTATACTCACCCGGAGGGATTCTTGATATTGCATAAAATCCATTAACATCCGTTGCAGCACCGTAGGTCGTTCCGGCAAGGTAAACATTGGTAAAAATAACCGGTTCACCGTTCGACTTATCATATACGAATCCACGGATCGTTCCTGTCTGACTCATAACCGGATCAGCAAGGAGAAAAAGTCCCAGAAGGGTAACAAAAATCAGTTCAAAACGCAGTAATCTATTTGTCATATATCATCATTCATTTTTCTGACACCTGGCAAATGTAGGTAATAAATTATTAAAATAGGGACAGCCAGGTTGTGAAATTAAAAAAAGCCCCTGAATATTTCAATGCCAATTCAGTTAACGGTTGGTTCCATAAAGAAAATGGTTTACACCATTAAGATGAGTTATCATGTACAGGGTTTAATCAGGCTTATCTTAAATTTTTTAGTTCCTGAAATAACGTGGTTTCTTTTTCGCTCAATCCGGTAGGAATATGGACATTCAGCCTGACATACAGGTCGCCAAAAATGCCCGGTTGGCTATAAACAGGCATACCCTTACCCTTAAAGCGTAGTGTTTTGCCATTTTGCGTTCCTTTTGGAATGGTTGTGCTAACCGCTCCTTCCAATGTTTTTATCGTAATTTTTCCACCCAGGACTGCTGTATATAGGTCAATATCATGACCAACATAAAGGTCGTTACCTTTTCGTTCAAAGCCATCCATGGGTACTACCTGGATTTTCAGGTAAAGGTTTCCGCTTTCGCCACCACCGCTACCCTGACCGCCTTTACCCCTGACCCGAAGCACCTGCCCATCTCTTGCTCCGGGTTTTATATTGATCCTCAACTTTTCATCACCCAACTGCAATACTGCAGATGTACCATAATAAGCCTGTTGTAAAGTAATGCTCACAGAAGCCTCATAATCGGAGCCCGGACTGGCCCAGGTTTGCCTGCGTTCCTGACCTGCCCCCCTGAATCCTCCACCAAAAAAAGCTTCGAAAAAATCTGAAAAACCTCCACTACCGCCGAAAAAGTCATCATAGCTGGCATAACGCGCTCCCTTTCCTGACGAAGCTCCCCCATAGGGTCCTTCATAGCCGTAAGCACCTGCCTGCTCGTACTGCTTCCAGTTCATGCCAAGCTCATCATACTTCTTCCTGTTTTCTGGCTTTCCCAACACCTCATAGGCTTCCGATATCTCTTTAAACTTTTCCTCAGAAGCTTGATTTCCCTGATTTTTATCTGGATGGTATTTCAAAGCCAGCTTTCGGTATGCTTTCTTGATTTCATCCTGAGAAGCATCCTTACCGACACCCAATATCCTGTAATAATCCTTATATTCCATTGCGTGCCCTACATGTCAAAAGATATGCCAAAGCATTTTCCTGCCATTTTAACCATTTCCTGAATGACTTTTATCTATCATTCCCTGACAACAGTGATACTCGAAATGGCGGTTTCAATATTGATGAAGATCTTCTTAGCGCTGGTGTTGAAGTTTTCCGACTGGTAGATACCTTTATCAACCTTTTCCAGTCCGCTAAAATTCCTGGAAGTCAGGAAAGACTCGGAACGGATTTCACATCCAAGGCTTTCAGCAATGATCAATTTCAAGGATGAAACTCCCGCATCTATATTGACCCTTGTTTCTTCACTTTTATCACCAAAACTAACCTCAACGGAGGAAGCGCCTCCATCGATATCCAGTTTACCAATTCGATAAGGCCGGAGATCAAGTTCTACCCTGGCTGCTCCAGCATCCAGTTCAAGATTCCAGATAGGAGTAGTATTCAACTGTAGTTCCGTTGTATTCCGAACCCGGGATGTATTAATTGAAGAAGATTCGGGCTCAAGTTGTATCTTCCTGTGTGACTCCATTCCTGAAACCTTCATTTCATAGGGGCCGATATTCCCTTCGTGTTTTAATTGAAAAAGTCCGGAAGTTGTATCGTCAAGGATAAAAGTACCGGCTGCAGCAACCAGCTTAAGGTCGACTTCTGTTACACCTGGATCCCAGGGTTCATTAATCACCTGATCAGACCAGGCTTTCATATGTTTATCCGGCTTTTCCCAATCATGGTGAATATAACCCGTCCATCCCGGGGAATGTGCGGCAACCACCCAAACCGTCACTGCAACTGCCAGGAGTGATAAAATCAGCTTAAAGCCCGACTTAAGCGGCAGAATGGAAATACCCCATAAAATGAGCAACAAAGGCCAAAGGCTCCAGATGTCGCGCCACCGGAAATAAATAACCTCCATATTCTTGAGGATAAATAATATCCCCAGGATTACCAGGATCACACCCCAAAAGACATTTTTATACTTCATAACGTTAGACCTTTTTTTGTTTTGAAAAACTTGACCAGATCAGGGCTATTCCTGCTACCAGCAATATTACCGGCCACAGATCACCAAAATCTATTCTGGGAACAAAGCGGATAATAAGAAAAATAATACCCAGTGCAATCAGGATCAATCCTGCTATCAGGGTGCCATCGTTTTTAGGTTTTGACCAGGGATCCGGTTCTTTTTTCACAGGATCTTCATTGAATGAATTGTTCATGGTTTGTGAATTTTTAAAGTTATTATCATACTCTGGGTCGAGCGGTAGCACGATCCATAAAATCAGATAAAGAATCCCGCCTCCCCCACCGGCGAATACCAATAGCACAAAAATTACACGGATGATGACGGGATCAATGTCAAGCGCTTCCGCAATACCTCCGGCAACACCTCCAATAATGCTGTTGCGCCTGCTCCTGTATAGTCCTTTTCTGTCTGTCATGGGCATAGATTTTCCAACAAATATAATCGAAAAAGAAATAATATCCACCTCGATTTAATCCAGGAAGCGATCTTTCCAAATTTCCGGAATAACCTGACACGAATCTGTCCGGCCAAACCAACGGTAACGGTTAGAAGCAATCAGCCGGTAAACAGGATTTAGAAGAAAAGGGGGCACCAGAAAGAATACGGAGGTAAGCCTGAACCATGCCCCCAGATCCCACAAAACCATCAGGACAGCATAAGATTTCGCGTAAATCCTTCCATTTCTTATGTATGCCACAGAACGTATTGCCTGAAACCCGTGAAAATCATCCGGCACATATTTATTGAGTTCGTCGGATTGATAACTAATAAACTGTATTCTCATTTTCTTATCATGTTTCAGGATAAATCGCACCGATGCATTGCACAAATTGCATACTCCGTCGTAAATCAAAATTCTTTCCTGCATATCCACACATAAATATTACCTGATTAAAAAACAAAAAAATACTATGATTGTTGATAAATCACAAAGGGATAACTTTATATAGAGATTCCTGAATATTTACAAAAAATGTTTTTACATTTACGGAAAATTATCAAACCACGAATTAATTATGCAAGGAGAAAAGATTACCATAAGTGAAGGGAAGTTAAAAGTACCGGAACATCCGGTTATTCCATTTATACAGGGAGATGGTACAGGTTCCGACATATGGCGGGCTGCTTATAAGGTTTTTAATTCGGCTGTTGAAAAAGCTTACGGTGGAAAAAGAAAAATAGTTTGGAAAGAAGTCTTTGCCGGGGAGGAATCATTTAACCGGACCGGTGAGTGGCTTCCCCAGGAAACTATAGATGCATTCAGGGAATATCTGGTTGGCATCAAAGGACCGCTTACAACGCCGGTTGGAGGCGGTATCCGGTCATTAAATGTTGCCCTGAGGCAAATGCTTGACTTATATGTATGTCTCAGGCCTGTGCAGTACATCCATGGAGTTCCATCGCCTGTAAAAAAGCCTGAAGATGTGAACATCATTATTTTCAGGGAAAACACAGAAGACATTTATGCAGGGATAGAATGGAAAGAAGGAACGGAAGAGGTAAAAAAGGTGATCCGGTTCATAGAAGAAGATATGGGGGTAAAGAAGATCCGTTTTCCGGAAACTTCAGGAATCGGTATTAAAACGATATCGGAGGAAGGCAGTAAAAGGCTGGTAAGATCAGCCATTCAATACGCATTGCGAGAAGGAAGGAAATCTTTGACCCTTGTACACAAAGGCAATATCATGAAATTCACCGAAGGTGCATTCAAAAACTGGGGTTACGAGGTTGCCACACAGGAATTCAGGGATCAAACGATCACCCAACGTGAAAGCTGGATACTCGGGAATATTGAAAAGAATCCCGACATCAGCATAG
>JAHJRE010000053.1 GCA_018831055.1 Bacteroidota bacterium | reverse complement strand
TGGGGGCTGGGTGACTGGGGGCTGGGTGACTGGGTGACTGGGGGGCTGGGGTTCAATACTATAAAAAACCCCGGGAATGTAGCCCCCCGGGGTTGGTCTGATCAGCAGTTTATCAGATTCAGGACATTAGTGCTGTACAATGTTGGCTACGTTTCTGTCTCCACAGATGCTCATTCCGGCTCTGTTCATATAGCCTTGTTGGTAGATGCTGGCAGTGTTGTAATCGCCTTTAATCATAATACCGGAATAAGCAATGTCACCGGGGATCTCTCCTTTTCCCCTGAAGTTAGTTGCAATGTTTCCCGTGCCCTGTTGTTCAAGTATAACATTGTTTAGCTGGCTACCCTCTTCCAGATATATTGTCGCTGAATTTTCGTATCCCGATTGAGTGATGTCAATTTTATTTTTTTTACTTTTTTTCAAAGTGATCACTGTTTCGTTTAAATCACCTGTAATGATTACCCTGATGTTGTCTGACCGGCCATCCTGTAAAATTTCCGTTTTGTTTTCGAATCCGGCCTGTGAAATAAATGCCGAATTATCGGCACGATATTGGCTCAACCTGGTAATGTTCCCGATACCTTCCTGTATGATCTCCCCGACATTAAGCTTTCCTTCCTGGTGATGAAGGATCTTGTTATCATCGCCTTTCTGCTCCACCTGACTGAGGTGGGCAACACCCTGCTGGATAATTTCCACCTGATTGGCAAATCCTGATTGAATGAGGCTGAGTTCATGTTTTTCCCCTATTTGTTGCTGTAATGCCCTGTTTAATTCACCATCCTGGGAAATAACAGCCGTAAGCCCCATACCGAATTGCTCTGTCACGGCCGAATTATCCTTTCCGGAAATATCCTGTATAATCCTGTTGACTTCTTGTCCTGTGGTATACAGCCCAATGAATAATAAAACGGAGATTAAATACAGCTTTTTCATTAAATAAGATTGGCAGTTCTGTGACCCTTTACGCATGATACAAAGTAAAGGTTTAAGTATCAGAGTGTCAATTAGAGTAATTACTTCTTCGGATATAATGAATATACGAATCCGATTACGGGAAACCCGTAGAAATAAAAAAACCCCGCCTTAAGAGGGCGGGGTTTGCTTAGGGTAGTGATTACTTTATTGTACCTTGTTGAATGTTGTATTTACACTTACAAACTTGTAAACCGTTCCGCTTACAATGGGAAGATTTGTAATATTTCCTGTTAGAACATTATTTTGAAGCTGAACATTTGCAATGGTCACAGCAAAAGGAGCCGGATTGGTAATGTTAAGTGTCAGGATTTTCCTGTCGGCGCTCACAGCCCATGTACCCTGCTTCAGAGAATTTGGTTCATTGACACAGGCATAATAAGATTCAAAATTCGAACGCAGTTCAAGAGCGGCATTCGCCTGATCCTGGCAAGGTGCAAGACCAAGAAGCCCGTTGGCAACGTAAACGGAAGCATCGTCTCCCGGCTGATAAATCATGGTATCCTGTCCAAAAATAATGGTATCGGTGTTGTTGAATGTAGCCGATATAAACTTGTAAAAACCGGAATAAGGATCCACAGGGGTGCCTCCGTTGTCATCGTCATCATCCTTATCTTTACACGATTGGACAAAAACAAGTGACATCAACGCAAATAAAATCATGAACTGCATTGCATACCTGAAAATAGCGTTTTTTTTCATCATAGTGCTGTTACTTTTAGATTTTACAATAATACTGAGTTGCAATATTAGCAAAAAGAAAGCATAGAAACAACGATCAGGTTTTGGCAAATCACAGGTTTTTCATAAATTGGCACTGTGATGATCCATGAAAAAAAGCGTCTATGAAACTGAAAAACACAATCATACTGCTCTGCACTGTCTGCCTGTCAGCCTTTTTTTCTACAGTATTTTCCCAGGAAATTGTGATCAGCGGTGTTGTTATTGATCAGGAAACTCTTTCCCCACTCGCTGGAGTTAATATTATTGTTAAAGACAAACTGATTGGTACTGTTTCGGAAGCCGACGGGCAATTTCTATTGAAAACTAAAACTCCTGCCCCATTCACGCTTGTCTTCAGTCTCATTGGATACGCCACCAAGGAAATTGAAATACATAATCAGTCTAAAGGTTTAACGGTATTGCTCCTGGAGCAGCCTATACTTGGCCAGGAAGTAGTAATATCCGCTTCACGGGTGGAGGAAAGCATCATGAAATCGTCAGTGACCGTAGAACGCATGAATTCACGGGAAATACAAAACATTCCGGCTGCCAATTTCTTCGATGGGTTATACACCATCAAAGGAGTTGATATGAATGTTCACAGTCTCACTTTCCGTTTCCCCAATGCCCGTGGATTTACCGGTGATAACAATTACCGGATGAGCCAGTTGGTGGATGGTATCGATAATACGGCTCCGGGATTAAGTTTTCCGGCAGGCAACATTTTCGGTCTCTCACCTATTGAGATTGAAAGTGCAGAACTGCTCGTCGGAGCATCGTCTGCCCTTTACGGACCGGGAGGCATGAACGGTATACTGCTGATGAAAAGCAAGGATCCATTTCAATATCAGGGGCTGGATGCCTCACTTCAAACAGGGTTAATGCATCTGGGATCTAAATACCTGAACGACCCGACGCCAATGGTAGATTTTAACCTAAGGTATGCTAAAGCATTTAAAAACCGTTTTGCATTTCGCATCGGAGCTTCTTATCTTTCAGCAACAGACTGGTATGCAGCAGACTACCGTGATAAAAATCATTTAAACAACCCGGCCATTACCAGAGAGAGTTATCCCGGCTACGACGGGGTTAATGTTTATGGAGATGATATTATCGCACCTGTTAACCTGATACAACTTGCCCCAACCATCGCTGCCGGAATTGCAGAAGCACAGGGCTATCAACCCGGAACAGAAGAGTATGACGTATTTGTAAATAAAATCGTCAAGAAATTTAACGAAGGTATAGACAATCCTATTATCAGCCGTACCGGCTGGAATGAAGAAGACATTGTGGATTACGAAACACGTACACTTCGTTTTAATGCATCTCTTCACTACCGTTTAACCGAAAAGCTTGATGTAAGCCTAAGGGGAACCTACGGCCAGGGCAATAGTGTTTATACGGCGCAGAACCGATTTGCCTTTGATAACTTCCATATGACTACTATAGCTGCAGAATTAAAAAGTCCGGATTTTTATATACGCGCTTACAATGTCAGTGAAAACTCCGGTGATAGTTATAATGCGGGCGGTGTGGCATTACAGATGAATGAAGCATGGAAACCCAGTGAAGACTGGTATGGAGACTATATCAGTTCCTTTACTCAAACCTTTCTCATAACCGGTGATGAGGAACAAGCCCATAGCTTCGCCAGACTGGTAGCACAGAACAGAACCCCTCAAGGCACGATATTCAATGACTCCACACCTTCTTTTCCTCTTCCGGGTTCGGAACGCTTTGAACAGCTTCTCGACAGCCTG
>JAHJRE010000052.1 GCA_018831055.1 Bacteroidota bacterium | reverse complement strand
GAAGGGTTGCGAAAACCTTGCCGTGGGTATAAATCAGAGTTTCCTGGCAGTATTTTTAGCTATCCTGATTCCTTCCACCGTGTCTATACTGCTCGTTTATGGCCTGCACAGTCTGCGGGGTACGCCGGAGCCGTTTTATTCAACATTGCCTACTTTGTTCCTGATCCTGCCGTCCACTGCGGTATGGGCAGTTTTGAAACGACGGAGATTTAACAGAAAGCATTGATCATAATATTTAATGAGTATCGGGAATGATTAATATCAAGTTAACTGATCTATGTTTACAGGCTGCAGGTTGCAGGTTACAGGGTACAGGCAGTGTGGGTGTGGGTGATGAGTTGTCGCTTGCAACCTGTAGCCTGTAACTTTGTGTTAATGTTTCCCGATACTCATATAATATTTATTACATTTGCAGCAGCTTACATCTTATCTTATAACGCTTGAAATTTTCAGAATTTAATCTTGATCCCGGCCTACAGGAAGGCATAGATGCCTTTGGTTTCGAGAATGCTACGCCGGTGCAGGAAAAGGCTATCCCAGTCATACTGGAAGGAAAGGATATCATTGCCTCAGCTCAGACGGGCACGGGAAAAACTGCGGCCTTCCTGCTGCCTGTAATCGACGGCATCATACGCTCAGGCCATGAAGACCGCATCCAGGCGCTGATCATCGTTCCCACCCGGGAGCTGGCCATGCAGATCGACCAGCAACTGGAGGGACTGTCCTATTATACACCTGTTAGCTCCATCGCTGTTTATGGAGGTACGGATGGTAAATCGTTTATAAACGAAAAGATCGCCCTCACCCAGGGCGCCGCGATCGTAATCGGAACACCCGGTCGTCTCCTGGCTCACCTCAATATGGATTACGTGAAGCTCAACAATTTGAAATATCTTATCCTGGATGAAGCCGATCGCATGCTTGATATGGGCTTCTTTGAGGATATCATGCGTATCATCTCCCATATTCCTGAAAAAAGACAAAACCTGCTGTTTTCCGCTACTATGCCCCCGAAGATCAGGGAACTGGCAAAAAAAGTGCTGCATGACCCCCTGGAAATCAGTATCGCTATCTCAAAGCCGGTTGATAAAGTTTTACAGGTTGCTTATGTTATGTACGACCGGCAAAAGGTCGATCTTGCCAGATACCTCCTGCAAGGGAAAGAACTCAGAAGTATCCTGATCTTTTGCTCCACCAAAAGCAGTGTGAAACAACTGAACCGTGAACTTAAGAATGCAGGGATGGCCAGCGAGGAAATTCATTCCGACCTTGAACAGTCAGAAAGGGAGAAAGTCCTGAGAGAATTCCGCAGCCGGAAAATCAGCATACTTGTTGCTACTGATGTACTTTCCCGTGGAATTGATATCGAAGATATCGATCTGGTGATCAACTATGATGTTCCCGGGGATGCAGAAGACTATATCCACCGTATTGGCCGCACTGCCAGAGCCGAAGCGGAAGGCGTGGCCATCACTTTCATTGGAGAAAAAGAGCAAAGGAAGTTTTCCGATATTGAAAGACTCCTTGGAAATGAGGTGATGAAACTCAGACTTCCTGCACACCTGGGAGAAACGCCTCCATACAATCCCGGCAAAGCAGGCCATTTCTCAAGAAATAGAGTTTATCACAAGAAAAGAAAGAAATAAGCTTTCTGAAATGAACTTTCCTGGCATCAATATTTCGCGGGAAATTATATATTGACATTCCCGATGTATTGTTGTATTTTTATGCCCAGTGAAGGATTAATTCCTGTTTTGTTTAATTTTATTTAAACACCAAAACCCAAAATCATGAAAAGAGTACTTAATTCATTTTGTTTTTTCCTGGTTTATCTGATTTTATTTTCAGTAAATGTACAATCACAGGTTATATATAAATACACTTTGAGCAATAGCTTTTCCGGTAGCGGTGGCGGGGCTCCCGATCTTATACAGATACCTAATAATTCAGGACTTACCGGTGATTTTGTCACCAGGACAGTGCCGGTCACAACATGTGAGCAGGGTGGGGATGCCAAGGGATATTTTTTTGAGGATGACGCAGGCCTTCAGTTTAACAGCCCTAACGGTTTTATAGACAACCAATACTCTCTGTCAATGATTTTCCAGTTCGACGAGTTTATTAGCCCGCCATCATGGGTCAGGGTTTTAAGCTTTACCCACATTGACGACCATGGGATCTATATCAAACTGACCAATCCACCATTAAACGGTACCCTGGAATTCTGGCCAAACGGAACGGTAGGAACCATTGATTTTTTTAATACAGCAGATTTTTATCAGTTGATCCTGGTAAGGCAAACGGATAATCTTGTAAAAATTTTTATCAACGGCAGTGAATTTGATACCTATGATGATGCCGTAACGATGGAATACATACCCCATCCGCCTGACAATTTCCTGATTTTCTTCCGTGACCATCCCTCTGTTTTGGCTAATGAAGCTTCGCCGGGTTTTGTGTCCAATATTGAAATTACCAACATTGCCTGGACCCCTCAGGAAATTCAGGCCAAATGGAATGAATTTTGCGCTTCACTCCTTTCTGTTCCCGAAAACCAGTCGAAAGACTGGAAAATATGGCCCAATCCCGTAAGTGAAAATTTATATTTAAACCTGACATACGAAGACGATGGCACCCTGATCAGGATTTTTGACGTCGCCGGAAGGCTTCTTTATGAATCTGTGACTAGCCTGAGATCACCTGTAGTTGATGTTAAGCGTTTTGATCCTGGGCTATACTATTTGTTTGTTACTCAAAAAGGTAATAAACAAACATTCCGTTTCTCCAAACAGTAAAATCTGATGTCACCCGGGAAATAATTATAACAGCTCTTCTATCTTAGCTGCAATGGTTTTTACTTCACTGGGCCTTGCTGCATTGGTATCGACTACCATGCCTTCCTTGTCGAAAAGCATGTACCTGGGAATATACCGGATACTGAACCTGTTCCGGTAAACATCTTCCCTGATGCCGGGATTGACCAGGTAATGGTCACCGGTGATCTCCAGGATTTTAATGTATTTCTCCCAGGCTAACGAATCCTGGTCGGATGAAATATAAACAAAGGCTACGTCTTTATCCTTCATTGCTTCCTGGAGTTCAAGCGAGAAAGGCATTTCCCCCCGACAGGGACCACACCAGCTTGCCCAGAAATCCAGATACACTACTTTCCCCTTGTAATTCTTAAGCAAATCATCAAAAGTAAAACCTGAATAGGGTTTGCGGTTCAGGTTCGTGAGGAAAGCCTTTTCAGGCATGGGCCGGTTTAAAGCCTCTGTTGTTGCCATATATTGAGAGTCAATCTGAGCAATTACCTCTGTGTTGTCCAGGATTTGTTCCAGGATTGCCCGGTTTTTACGGTAAAATGTGGTATCATACCTTTCCAGGCGGCCTTTGAACTGATAAGCAGTGATATACTCCCTGCTAAAACCTTTGTAATTATCAGCTATCAAAGCAAAAGTGAGTGAATCTTTGTTGTCTACCGAATCGTAAAGCGCTTTGTTAAATCCCCTCAGACCATTCAAATAAAACATCAGGAAATAAGTATATCCGTCGGTTTCTGGCTTCAGGACGTTTTCATCCATGTTTATGAAGCCATGGTACCGGTTTAAAAAATTCTGCGTTAAACCGATATTATTGTAATCCCTTTCGTTATTGGGCAAATGAGCATAGATGTAATCGGGGTATCTCAGCGCCTGATCCAGGATACACATGGATTTGTGATGTGCGGCGAAGTCTGGTGAAACGGGAAATTCTTTGCTGTAAGTGTCAAGGTTATTCATTTTTACCTCATAAAGACTATCTGCAAATTTAACATAGGCATCCGGATCGAGAGACTCGGTTTTTATGTTTATGATGCTGTCCATCACGGTATTATCGTCAAAAAGCAGATAACGGGCTGCCAGGAAATTGTTTTCATTGGCACGGGTCCCGGAATATCTGAGCGTTTCGTCAAACTGTTTCGTGTCAAGGGTCAGATACAGCGAATCCCCGGGCTCCAGGTAAATCTTCGTTGTTTCGTTATTGTCGCTGAAGCGCCCTATTGATGGTTTGTCAAGATTGAACTTTATGATGAAGCTCCCATCATCTCCTAAGGGTTCAAATTGATTGATCACTTCATTTCCCCATTTATCGCTAAAAATTACCCCGGCCTTAATACCGGTGGGGTCGGTGATCTTTCCGGCGACGATGGTTATAATTTCCTTTTGCCTGTTCAGTGAATCGCATGAGGCCAATAATACCAATGTGGCCAGTACCAGGAAATACAAAGCATGGTGTTTTCTCATATTGAATTGGGTGTTAAAATGTCTGATTTTATTTGGATATTCAGATGCAAACATAATATTTTTTATAAGCATCGGGAAACATTGATAAAAAGTTACAGGCTGCAGGTTTCAAGTTACAACTCGTCACTCATCACCCACACCCACACTCCCTGCATCCTGCATCCTGCAGCCATGAAGCAACTACCCCGATATTATTCCTTCCTGATACTCATTGTTTCTTTCATTTTCAGGTTTTTTATTAACAAATCATTTATTTGCGGATAAAAACCTTAGTTTTAAAACAAAAATAATGGGCGGTTTTTTTGCTACCATTTCGTGTAAGGACTGTGTCTCCGATCTGTACTATGGCACAGATTATCATTCCCATCTGGGTACCCGGAGGGGAGGGATGGCCGTATATAATGGAAAAGGCTTCAAGCGGAGCATTCACAGCCTGGAGAATTCTTATTTCCGGACAAAGTTTGAATCCGAGTTAAATGAGTTTAACGGAAAGAGTGGGATAGGGGTGATCAGTGATTTTGAGTCACAACCCATCATCGTGCAATCCCATTTGGGTGATTTTGCTGTAGTTACAGTGGGTAAGATCTTTAACCTGGAGGAGCTTACCCGCAGAGCGCTTCGCAGGCATCATCATTTTTCGGAGATCAGCCCGGAAGGTACCAACCCCTCTGAACTCGTTGCCACCCTCATCGCAGAAGAGGAAAGTTTTGAAAAGGGAATAGAACATGTATACGACATGGTGAAAGGATCCTGTTCCATGCTTGTGCTTACCCGCAAAGGCATTTATGGTGCGCGCGACAAGCTGGGCCGAACGCCGGTCATCCTGGGAAAGAAAGAAGGAGCTTATGCCTTTTCCTCCGAGACAACGGCATTTTCAAACCTGGACTTTACGGTAGAGAGAGACCTGGGTCCGGGAGAAATAGTCTTTATAACGGCTGACGGCTACGAACAAAGGAAAAAGCCTTACCCCAACATGCAGATATGTGCCTTCCTGTGGGTATATTACGGTTATCCGAGTTCCTCCTATGAAGGTATAAACGTGGAGGAATGCCGTTATCGCTGTGGCGCAGCATTAGCCAGGAATGACAATGTGAAAGCAGATTTCGTCTCCGGTATCCCCGATTCAGGGATCGCTCATGCCATAGGTTATTCCAACCAGAAACAAATTCCCTACAAAAGGGCTTATATAAAATACACTCCCACCTGGCCCCGCAGTTTTATGCCCCAGAACCAGGCAACCCGCGACCTGGTAGCCAAAATGAAGCTGATTCCGGTGAAAGCCCTTATTGAAGGGAAAAAGATCGTTTTTTGCGACGATTCCATCGTTCGTGGTACTCAATTTAAAGAAAACGTTGCTATCCTCTTTGAATATGGTGCCGCGGAAATTCACGTCCGCCCCGCCTGCCCAACCCTGATCTACCCCTGCGATTTCCTGAACTTCAGCCGCTCAAGGTCAACCCTCGATCTGGCCGGCAGAAAAGCTATTAAAGATATCGAAGGGGCGGAAGATAAACACCTCGAGGAATTCGCTACTCCGGGTACGGAACGTTATTATGCCATGATAGAAAATATCCGCAAAAGAATTGGTGTTACCACCCTCCAATACCAGAAACTCGAAGACCTCCTGGAGGCCATCGGCCTCCCTAAAGAAAGAGTTTGTACTCATTGCTGGGAAGGGAAGAGTTTTTTTTAGGGTTTTGCGTACCTTTACTTAAACAGTTGAATATAAAATTCCCGCTATGAAAACATTCATCAAACCTCTGCTGACCTCCCTTCTTGCATCCCTTTCATTGCTGTCATTTCCGCAATGGGCACTTGATTTTAACGGAGAAGAAGACCATGTTGTCCTCAATGGCCAGGATTTTGCTCCCCCATGGACCATGGAAGTGAAAATCAATAAAAATGAAAGTGATAATTATCAGCATCTACTTACCAGCACCGATGGTAACAGCGGCATCAGGAATGAACAGTGGTGGGGTACCAAAGTAGGGTTCACACGATCGGGTGTGGCTGACTACTATTTTAACTATGTCCTCCCTATTGGACAATGGATCCATCTTGCTATGGTGAATGATGGAACTTCCACAACACTGTTTGTGGATGGGGTAAATAAGGGCAGTGTGAGCGCTTCCATCAATTTCCCCATGAAATGGATCAGCAAACCCAATACGGAAGCATCCATGAAAGCAAAGATCGATGAACTCCGTATCTGGAACACCAGCCTCAGTCAGACTGTCATCCAGCAATATATGAACCAGTCCGTTGATCCCGGGCATCCTGATTATGACAACCTTCAGCATTATTACCAGTTCGAGGAAGGATCGGGTAATATCTGCCACGATTCGAAAGGAACACTTGACGGCACTATTTATGGCGCTACCTGGTATACCGAAACAGACCACGATGTTGGAATCATCAAACTGGTAGAACCGGAGCGTAATCCTGATAACTATTCTTCCTCGGAAGTACTCACCGTCAGGATTAAAAACTATGGACTGATGGATATTACGGAGGATTTCGATGTATCCTACGAACTTAACGGGTCTTTGCCGGTTACCCTTACAGTGCAGGCCAGCCAGAATACACTTGCTTCCAACGAAACCATCGATGTGAGCTTTGATCCTGTTGATATGAATGCTTCAGGCACTTATCATTTCGAATTCTATACTTCATACAGCCAGGATGAAAATCCCGCCAATGATACCCTTACGGAAGACCTGGTTTGTAACTCTCATCTTCTCGGTAACATATCCGGTTTTGAACAGGATGGAGTTACTTTCCTGATCACCTGTGGCAGCGACAAAGTCCGGGTTATCTTTTACAAGGATGATATGTTCAGGATCTGGTTAGGCCCCAACGGGAACTTTTCCAATCCTGCCGGCGACCAGATCGTGGTGAGCTATGAATTCCCCCCGATTGAGGTTACCTGGGCCGATTCCATGGATTATTACATCATGAATACCGATGATCTTTCCCTTCGGGCGTATAAATCCCCTTTGCGTTTTGAGCTGTTCAAAGCCGATAATACTACCCTGATCTGGGAAGAGGAGACACCTTTGGATTATGGAACACGCACCTTCCAGTACCTTAACCGCCGGCAGGATGAGTATTTTTATGGTTGCGGTATGCAAAACGGATCTTTTTCGCACCGCGACCGTAAAGTCAGGATTTCAAAGGAGATATCACACTGGGACGACGGAGCTGTACCCAACCCGGTTCCATTTTATATGAGCACGGCCGGCTACGGGGCTTTCAGGAATACATTCGCTAAAGGGGAGTACGACTTCCTGGAAACAACGGGTACTTCACATGATGAGCAACGGTTCGACTGTTTCTATTTTTACGGGCCTTCTCTTAAAGAGATCCTGAATGGTTACACCGGGCTGACCGGAAGGCCTGTATTACCTCCCAGGTGGGGCTTATCGCTGGGTGACGCCGATTGCTATAACGACGAAGGGCAGACCACTCCGGATGTGATCGCTGAGATTGCTGATGTTTACCGCGAGAAAGACCTTCCCGGTGGCTGGATCCTTCCCAACGATGGCTACGGCTGCGGTTATGTGAAGCTGGATTCTGTGGTACAGGAGATTGCTGAAAGGGGATTCCGTACCGGGCTATGGACGGAAAGCGGCCTCGGACAATTGCCCTGGGAGGTTGGAACCGCCGGTATCCGGGCTTATAAGCTCGATGTGGCATGGGTCGGATCAGGATACCAGTATGCCCTCAATGCCTGCAAACAAGCCTATGAGGGCATAGAATCCCATTGCGATGGAAGGGGCTTTGTCTGGTCGGTATGTGGCTGGGCCGGCACACAAAGGTACTCGGTGGTTTGGTCGGGCGACCAGTCGGGAAGCTGGGAGTTTATCCGTTTTCATATACCTACCATCATAGGTTCGGGACTTTCTGGCTATAATCTGGCTTCAAGCGACCTCGACGGGATCTTCGGAGGCAGCTCATCAACTTATGTGCGTGACCTGCAATGGAAAACCTTCATCCCCGTCTTCTACGCTATGTCGGGATGGGCTGCCAGTAACAAACAACCCTGGGTGTACGGCAATACTATTACGGATATCAATCGTAAGTACCTGAAACTTAAAATGCGGCTCACTCCATACATGTATTCATACTGCCATGAGGCATATCAAACCGGGGTTCCTGCGGTTCGTGCCATGGTACTGGAATTCCCCGATGATCCTGTCACCAGGGATGAAACAACCCGATACCAGTTCATGAGCGGAGAATGGATGCTGGTTGCTCCTGTTTATACCAGCAGTACCCAACGCGATAGTATTTACTTGCCTCAGGGACGTTGGATAGATTACTGGGACGGAACAGTTCATGACGGCCCTTTGTTCCTGAATGATTATGAAGCTCCCTTTGATAAATTGCCTGTTTTTGTAAGGTCCGGTGCGATCATCCCAATGTACCCCGAAATGCTTTACGATGGACAGAAACCGGTTGATACCCTTACCCTCGATATTTATCCCGATGGATTATCAACTTTCACCTTGTATGAAGATGACGGACTGACCCGGGAGCACCGTAACGGAGCTTATGCGGAAACTCAAATCCTCTGTGACGCTCCGCCATTTGGAGTCCCCGGCATGGTAACACTGGAAATCGGACCTGCTATAGGTGACTATGAAGGGAAACCCGCAGAACGCGCTTGGTGGTGCGAAGTACACTATCCATTATATCCGGGCAGCGTGATGCTCAGCTTTGAAGAATTGACAGAGTATTTCTCCCTGGAAGACCTTATAGCATCGGAAAAGGGCTACTTTTACGATCCTCTTGCGGAAGGTGGGATGGTATACGTCAAAACGTCCCACCTAAGTGCGGAAGATACACAGGTCATCATTGTTGATTTTGTTTACTCCACCGGCGAACACGATCCGAACGATGGTATCCGTATTTTCCCCAATCCGGCAAAGGATTTGATTTATTTGGAAACCGAACTCGAAGAGGAATCCCGTGTGAACGTATACGACAGCACCGGTAAAGAAATCATGGAGGCAATATCCATACCTGCCGGAAATCAAAAAACGAAGATTGTTCTGTCAAATACTGAAAACGGATTTTATTTCATTGGAATAACCTCAGGGGGGAAAAGGAAGATGCATAAAGTGATTTTTTCAAAGTAGCAGGCAAATTGTGTGGAGGTGGTTTTATCCAGCCTCCACCTGTCGTATATGCACATCCACAAAACCTCCATTGACATATTGGGGTTTTTTTCTCCATTTTCTTTCCAGGAGAGCGGCGTATTGTTGTACGATAAGTTTCAGTTTTTCCTCATGTTCCATAGCATCGTTCCCGCAATCCAATGCTTCATGGAATTCGACCAGCACCTTTCCCTTTTTCAAGGGAAGGATAAAAACAGGTACCAGGGCAGCGCCTGAACTGAGTGCAAGCTCGGCAAAACTGGCTCTGAATCCACGCATCTTGCCCAGAAATGGCAGAGAAAAGCTGGAACGGCCATGCTGTCCGTCGCCCAGTATATGCAAAATCCCTCCCGATTCGAGCACTTCCCGGGCCTTCATCAGTATCCTGAACATATCGGATGAGGAACCCCTTTTGACTAACAGGAGGTTGGGACGGCTGTCGGCACGGATGCCCGAAAACTTCATGGTTTCCGGGCCTTTTTCTCCCAGAATGGAATAAAAATCCCTGTAGCCTATCCTGGGAAATAAGGATAGTGAAAAACCCGGGAAACCAAAATGGCTGCCGATTACAACAACTCCTTTGCCCAATGAATACTGTTTCAGGAAATGGTCCAGTCCTGAGAATTTAACATACTTCCGGTATGCCCTGTTTCCCAGGTGCGTTAGTGATGATGTCCGCCACCCATGCAGGAAATTTACTGTAAGAAATTCCGTTGCCGCCCGGCGTTTGTCCTGCTTGTCCTTTATCTGTTCCAGGAATTCGTTAAATGCCGGCAACCTTTTTTTGAAAAACTCATCGTGGGCAAAGTCTGTGGCACAAAACCAGGAGATCAGACGGGAACCCCATCCGTATGGGATCACCTTCAATCCCTTGTCGGAATTGAAAAAGTCAGTTGCCTTTCTGACATTCCGCCGTTTGAGCAGGAACTTTATCATTTTGTAAAATTACTCTTCCTGCAAATATTTTGCAAGGCTTTCAATGTTGGGATTCATCAGGATAAGGTCGATATTGAGTTTCCTGGAGAACTTCCTTTCGACATCGTTAAATGCCACAAACAATCGTAAGGAATCGGTGCCAAGTTTCAGGAAATTGTCGGTAACGCCAATGGGCTGTATTTTGAGGGCATTCTCGAATATTTCCTGCAACTTCTTCTCTGTTTCATTTCTCGGATTCACCTTTTCTCCCTTGCCTTCCAGGATGTCCCAATCGGGTTTTGGCAAGGCTGCCCGGTCGGATTTACCTGATGCATTTTTTGGAAGAGTGTCCATTACGATAATATAGGATGGTACCATATAATCGGGAAGGATACGTGCCGCTTTTGCCCGGAGAAAATCTTTGTCAAGCTCTCCTTTTCCGCTGTAAACAACGTATGCCAGGATATGCGATACACCCTGCCTGTTTTCTTCAACCTTGCACAAGGCTTCTTTCACCTCTTCATTTACCATCAGGGTATTCTCAACCTCAGCCAGGTCGATGCGGTATCCCCGCAGTTTTACCATGGAATCCATTCTTCCGGTATGGACAAGGCAGTCGTTTTCCAGGAAATATCCTTTGTCGTAAGTCCGCAGGATCAGTATTCCCGGTTCGTTTTCATCCTTTGTGATATCTTTTACCGTCTGCTCCGGCCGTTTCCAGTAACCCGGTGTCAGATAACGGCTCTTTAAATAAATTTCTCCCGGGGAGTTTGCTTTACAGGGATTTCCTGAATCATCCAATACCAAAACATCCAGGTCTTCTACCGCGTATCCTACCGGTACCACATTGCTCCCAATGGGCGTATCGTATTTCATGACAAAGGCCCTTGACAGATAAGCTTCGGTGCTGGCCAGTATGTTGACCAGGAGAGTACTATGGTCAAAGACCTGCCTTGCTTTATCCACATCACTGCGGTACAGGGTTTCTCCTCCCAGGAAAAGCACCCTCAGATCGGGAAAACTTTGTTTTCTTGTAAGCGATGCCAGGAAATGTCGAAGAAAAGAAGGAAGCATCAGAGTTGTAGTAATCTTCTCCCGCTTGAACCATTCGCTGAATCCAAGAAAATTATCCTGTTTAACATTGAACATCTTCAGTTCGCAACCGTTGAGCAGGGCGCCCAGCAGGGGAAGGGCATGAGCTGAAAATCCGAACGACAGATAATAAGCAAAACGGTCTGCAGGTGAGATCGTGGCCAGGTCCGACAAACGTTTGATGAAATGCACCATGTTGGCATGTGTCTGGATCACGCCCTTGGGTTCGCCCGTTGATCCTGAGGTGTAGAGGATGATGGCATGGTCATCCGGATTAATATCCGGAAGCTCAGGATTATCAGAATATCCTTCGAAATCACCATCCGCCAGGATTACCTCTATATCATCCGATAAAGCGCTTGCCAGATCAAAATTCTGCGAATTGGTAATCAAAAACCTGCACCCTGCATCCTGGAGCATGAACCGGTTTCTTTCAGCCGGAAATCCAGTATCAAGCGGCAGATAGGCTTTTCCGGCCTTCAGTATGGCCAGGATGGCAATGACCTGTTCAGGGCAGTTTTCCATCATCACAGCAACGTTTCCTGGTCCCGGAACTGACCGTTCAATCAGATTTACAGCAAGATAGCCTGACAGCCGGTCGAGCATGGAATAACTCAATACCCGCTCACCGTAACGAAGGGCCGGGTAAGAAGGAAATACACGGGCAATATCCTGAAACCGTCCGTGAATAGTCGTTATGGGCAGGGTGATGGGTATGGGTTTCTTTTCCATGGCGCAAAGATGTTTTCCTTTTGTTGGTTTAGAATAAACCCATTAAACTTTGATTACCCCGGAACATCCAGTTTCCCTGGTCTTTGCCGTATTCTTCGCGTGGCTGATCGCAGGCTTGCATGGTGTACCTGCTCCCGATGATATCAATCAATTCCTGACTTTCCGTGGCAATGTAAATATCCTGAACCTCCTCCGTTTCACGGTGCATGATGCAAAGTTTGTGACGATCCATGGGTTGCATATTGCTTTTCAGATATGGAAAAAATTCCTGGAAAACAGCCTTAATATGAAAAAACTTCATCCTGAAAATGATTTTTGGTTACAGTATGCAAGATAATGATTTTTTGGGAAATTTCGTCTGAATACAGCATCTATGCCAACCGAGAGTTTTTTTTTCACATGTTGGATTCTAAATTTTTTCTAAATAAGAATTGGGCCTATACATTATTTTTATTAAATCTAAATTTGCCCTGTTATACATGCAATTTGAAAAGGGTTTTAAAAAAATCGATTATATGTTTATCTATCGCCGTTATTTCCTTGCTTACGGTAAATAACGCCCTTTTTATACATTCTCACCGTTTGCCTGATGGGTCGATTGTTACCCATGCCCACCCGTTTAAAAAATCATCCGATACGGATCCTTTTAAATCACACAGGCATAATCAGGGAGAGTATATGCTTATCCAGTTGCTTAAAATTTTATTGGTTTTTGTTGGCTTTCTTCTGGTTGTGTTTTTAATTCCATTTTCCCATTCACATATTTCTTGTGAGCGTATAATTTATGGTATATTTATTGTCTCCCATACTGAAAGCCGCGCTCCTCCATGTAATTTGTAACCTTCCCCTGTTTTGATTATGCAATGATTACCCGATATATCTATCGGGTACTATCCATAATCTATGCCATAAAATTTATCTTTTACTTACCCTAACTAATTTATACTGAATTAAATGAAAAGTAATTTGCATGCAATATTGTTATGTATTTTTATTACATACAACCTATCAGCACAAAATGAAAAGTCTGATTCTAATATCATCGGACATGTTGTATCGGAAGGGAAGCATATTCCCTTTGTGCATATCGTGGTTAAAGGCACCACCATAGGGACCTCCACTGATGAAACCGGTCATTACCAGCTTATTAATCTCAAACCGGGAGAGGTTGTCATCAAAGCTCATGCTGTTGGGCTGAAAGATCAGGAGGTTACGGTTGTCATTCAACCGGGAGAGACGAAGGAGGTAAAATTTGATCTTGAACCTGATATCATGGGTTTATCTGAAGTCGTGATTACCGGCGACCGCAACGATAAAAACCGTAAAGAATCGGCTCTCATTGTCAATACACTTACGCCAAAGCTTTTTACTGCGGTTGAGGCATTAAATGCCAGTGAGAGCCTGAATTATATTCCCGGTTTAAGAATGGAGAATAATTGCCAGAATTGCGGATTTAACCAGGTGAGGATGAATGGCCTGGAGGGCCCGTATTCCCAGATACTGATCAATAACCGGCCGGTTTTTAGCGGTCTTTTGGGTGTTTACGGTCTGGAGCTTTTTCCTGCAAATATGATTGAGAGGATAGAAGTGGTCAGGGGAGGAGGATCGGCTATGTATGGCAGCAATGCCATTGCAGGCACGATTAACCTTATCCTGAAAGACCCGGTTAACAATTCCTATGAGTTTGGCTCAACTGCCGGTTTGGAGGGCTATGGGATCAGTGGCTCCGGAAAACCTGCCAGTGATTATACCGTTCATGCCAATGCTTCGGTGATTTCCAATGACCTGAAGACAGGGATGGCATTGTATGGCTTTTACCGGAACCGCCAGCCTTTCGATGCCAATGATGATGGTTTCTCTGAATTACCCAGGATTGGAAATACAACATTCGGATCCAGAATATTCCACCGTTTCGGCTACCGCAGCAAACTTGCCCTCGATTTTTTCAATATCCAGGAAAAGCGCAGGGGTGGAGATAAGTTTGATTCACCACCTCATATGGCTGATATTGCGGAAGCAACCGGTCATAATATCCTTTCCGGCGCTTTGACTTACGAAAAATTCTTCAGGAAGACAGATTTGTTCACTGCCTATGTGGCTGCCGTGAACGTTAACAGGGATTCATATTATGGTGCGGAACAATCTTTAAAAGATTATGGTCTCACCGAAAGTTTCGCGTACAATGCAGGTGTGCAATATCATGCTTACCTTGGCCTTTCATCGATCACAGCCGGGGCGGAAACCAACGGAGAAACACTAAAGGATACAAAGCTTGGTTATCCGGATGTCGAGAGTGCCGTCCACCTGAACGATTCTGTGATATATATCCCTTATGTTGGGAACAGGATTATTGCCGATCAGATTACAAATACGATCGGCTTTTTCGCCCAGTATGAATTGAAACTTGAAAAATGGTTGTTCTCCCTCGGCGCACGCTTTGATTCTTATCAGATAAAAAACATGAACCAGAAAAACAGCGATAAAAGTGGTAATGTGTTCAGTCCCAGGATATCCGTGCTTTATGATATTTCCTCATCATTACAGGCCAGGGCAAGCGTTTCCAGCGGATACCGGGCTCCCCAGGTGTTTGATGAGGATCTGCATATCGAGACTTCCGGCTCAAGGCAGGTGATTCATCAAAACGACCCTGATCTCAAACAGGAAACCAGCAAAAGCGCAACCTTGTCATTAGATTATGGCAAACTTGCCGGAAAGGCAATGTTTAATGTGCTGTTAGAAGGATTTTATACCCGGCTTGATAATGCCTTTGTAAATGAATATGGCATACCCGATTCGGCAGGCGTCGTCATTTATACCCGGAAAAACGTTTCCAACGGTGCTATGGTTTATGGTGTAAATATCGAACTGAATATCTTCCTGGGAAGAATGCTGAATATTTACTCCGGTTTTACTACGCAGAAAAGCCAGTATGAAAAACCTCAGGATTTTGATTCCAAAGATTTTTTCAGGACACCGGAAAATTACGGTTTCCTCACTCTGGAATGGAAACCCGACAATAAGCTGGCTTTGTCTGCTTCCGGTATTTATACCGGGAAAATGAAAGTCCCTTATTTTGGTTATGATCAGCCGGATCCTGAAACAGGTATGCTGAAAACCAGTCCGGATTTCTTTGACATGGGACTGAAATTCAGTTACGACATCAAACTCAACGGGGCTTCTCTGCAAGTATTCGCCGGGGCTAAAAACATCCTGAATTCATACCAGGATGATTTTGACAGGGGAATAGACCGTGACCCTGGTTATATCTACGGGCCTATAACGCCAAGGTCCTTGTATGCAGGCTTCCGCATCGGTAATCTGATCGGGAAATAATATTACTGAACCAGGACTTCCTTGCTGACCAATACGGGTGAGGATTTACCATCGAGGAAATAAACCATGATATGGTATATGCCCCTGGTTTTAAGATCTTCGATCACAACCTCATTCGTGTTGGTTTTGCGTGAATAAACCAATCTGCCGTTCTGATCGGTGACCATGATCATGTTCATTTCCTTCTCGCTGGAGACCTTAAAGGTTCCATTGTTGGGATTTGGATAGATCTTTACCCTTCCCGATTCCGGTGAAGTCTCGTTAATACCGACGCAGTTGTCGACATAAATTGAGTCGCTTTCAGCGTTGGTGCAGGAATTGTTATCCGTAAAGGTGTATGTGATCACATTCCAGCCAATGGGTGCGGTTTGCGGGTCAAATAAACCCCCGGGACTTACACCGTCGCCACTGTAAATGCCACCTTCGGGCTGGGCAGTGAGCTGAACGGGAGGAACCCCAACATTGCAAAGCATTTCCGGCCATTCTCCCAGGGTGATTTCCGGCAGGGGATTCACTGCTATCATCACGGAATCACTAACAGTTTCGATCCCATCATTCACATCCACAAAGTACCAGGTTGTTTCCACCGGGGCAACGATGGGATTCTGTTCATCGGAGGTAAATCCTTCCGGCTGTGATGTCCAGGAATAAGTATAACTCCCTGATCCCCCGGATGGTAAACAGCTAAGCTGGCTGCTGTCGTTCTGGCAGATTTCCTCAGGAGCAGCCGATACGCTGACCGTCATAGGAGCTAACGGGAAGCTGAATGAGGCAATTTTAGTACCTTTCTGCGAGCTGCTGATGTTGTATTGCGTGGTAAACCAAAAGGTTGTGTTGTCGGCAGGGTCTACAGCCATGTTAGCATAATCGCCCCAACGCTCGCTGGAGGTCTGTGATGCTCCGCCTGCATGGATGGAAGTCTCTTCTATGTCCATGATACCCGAGGCAAGTGTATTTTCTGCTGCTGTTTGCCCTGTGTAACGGATACCGGGATACACCGTTGGGCTTGAAACCGAATAACCCAATGCAATCTCTTTGTTTTCGTTCATGGCAATACTGCCCATCCAGCGGCTCTCCGTCCCCACCGGAGCATAGGTTCCGTATTGCCTGACCTGCCAGTCGCCTCCAACGTATTCCAGTTCATACCAGCGTATTCCTGCACGGTCGGCTCCGTTCACATCAACGGTATGATTACAGACTATACGCTGTGAATCCCCGAAATTGCGGTATTGAGCGCGGTGCATTAAAACCTGTGGGATGGCATCCAGTTTCTGGGATGTACCGGGCTGGACAATATTCTCCCAGGATGAACCGAAATTGGCGTCGAATGAGGCTACGTTAAGGGTCTGAACCCGCTGGAACGTAGAAAGGTTCACATTGGCCCAGTTCACATCAAGCTCATATATCCATAGCTGATCGCTGTATCCCCAGGCATCATCGTTGATGGTGATGAACATCCCCGGTGTGCCGAATGGCGCATAAAAACCGTCGTTGTCAACAGGAAGTACACAATGGAACCCGCTGGCCGGCCTGTTGGGATTGTCGAATTGTACCATCCTGGGATTGGCGCCTCCGTTCAGCATTACACTGCGCTCGAAGGCATAAATATCGCTGCCTCCTGTGGTATTCGTACCCATATAATAGCCGTCACTCCATACCCCCAGTTTCATGTAATCAGGAAAACCATTCATCACGAACGACCAGCGATCCCATAACCCCGTGGGGTCACCGGTCTGGGAAACGGCAATCAGCATGTAATCCGGGTTGTTGTAGATTCCTGAGAACTCTGCCACCATCCACCGGCCTGCCTGTTCATCATAAAGGATCACCGGGTCGCCATCGTTATTGTTCGATCCCG
>JAHJRE010000051.1 GCA_018831055.1 Bacteroidota bacterium | reverse complement strand
GGGTTCAGAACGTCGCGAGACAGTTCGGTCCCTATCTGCTGTGGGCGTTGGAAGCTTGAGAGCACCTGACTCTAGTACGAGAGGACCGGGTTGGACATACCTCTAGTGTACCTGTTGTGGCGCCAGCTGCATCGCAGGGTAGCTATGTATGGATGAGATAAGTGCTGAAAGCATCTAAGCACGAAACTTAGCTCAAGATGAGGCTTCCTTTAAGGGTCGTTCAAGATCAGAACGTTGATAGGCCACAGGTGTAAAGGCAGTAATGTCAAAGCCGAGTGGTACTAATTACCCGTTAACTTTCTACTCCATAATCGTTCTTTTACCTCGACGCCGCTTTTTGTATTTTCTTTCATAAATATGTCATTACGATACTGATCTGCCTCATGGCAGCGCAAAAGCTTCAGGTGACTATTGCGGTGGGGTCCACCTCTTCCCTTTCCGAACAGAGAAGTTAAGCCCACCAGCGCAGATGGTACTACTTACGTGGGAGAGTATGTCGTCGCCAACTTTTATTAAAAGACCGGTCTTTGACCGGTCTTTTTTTTTATACCCCTCCTCCCCTCCTCGATTAAATAACCATGATTAATTCTCTCTGATCATTGCCAATTCACCCGGGATCATTCTTACAATTTCACCACTTTCCTCGTCATTACTTTATTCCCCGCCTGCACCCTGCAGAAATAGATGCCTTCAGGAATTTCCTTCAAATTGAGGATAAAATGGTTTTTGCCGGTTTGACTTTGCGGATATTGCCAGCTTTTGACACAAATGCCTGTGGTGTTGAAAAAAGAAATCTCAATATGCCGGCTTCCGGGTGAATTCAAACTTATTTCCGCAAAAACGGAAACAGGATTGGGCTTAATGGTGAATTCAATATCTTCTGAATTATCTTTTATTGAGCCTAAGCACGCTTCCTCCACCTCCTCCGGGCTGTTGCAGCCGGGGGCATTACCCCAGATTTCAATGGTTCCGTTGGGCGAGGCAAGAAATTCACAAACGCTCTCAACATCACATTGGGCAAGCAAGGGATTTTCTTTAATGATTAAATTTTCTATTGAGCTTCCTTGTATATTTTCAAGATCAGTTAAACTGGTTAACGAGGCATTGCTATAAACCGCTAGAAATCCGTTTAATTCTGTCAGGTTACCCAATCCGGAAAGATCAGATAAATTGGGATTATGCACCAAACCTAAGGTACCACCAATATGGGTAATATTGTCCAGCCCGGCCAGATCAGTCAATGCTGTATAGCGTATTTCAATATTATTACCAACCTCAGTTAGCCCTGACAAAGCATTTATGTTTTCAAGTGCTTGACAATATGAAATATCAAGGTTTTCAACAGATTCCAGATTCTCCAAACCGGCCAGGGTGGTTAAATATCCACAACTAATATCTAAAGAACCTCCTATTGAATGCAGGTTATCCAATCCTTGCAGGCTTATAAACTTTGTCATACCTATAATAAGACTTCCACCCACAGAATGGAGGTTTTCCAGACCGTCAAGATTGATCAACGAGGTATCCCCGAAAATCCTAAGCTTCCCCCCGACAGCCGTTAAATTATCCAAACCCGATAAGCTTGTAAGATTCGGATTGGCAAAATATCCTTGCAAATCGCCGGGGCCGATCCTTAAGTCTCCATTAATTTCGGTTATTTGGCTTAATCCGGCGAGATTTGTAATATCATCCCCTTTAATACCCACACTCCCTTCAATGACATTACAATCCGGATAATTTATGGGGAAATTGTCAATCTCTTCCTGGGTCCCGAAATAAATTCCCCCTGGCAGGCAGGAGGTACTTTCACATGCCTCTTCCACCTCTTCCTGGCTGTTGCAACCGGGGGCATTACCCCAGATTTCAACATTACTACCAGGCACTGCCAAATAATCGCAGATGCTTTGCACATCGCATGTTGATAAGGATATATTATTATTAATGTCCAATCCAGAAATTGTTCCTGCATTAATATTTTCTACTCCACTAATATCTGTAAGAGATTGGTTGTTTTCAATATGAAGGAAATATCCTATCGAAGTCAGATTTTGCAATCCATTCAAATTTAGCAGATTAGGATGATGTTCAATACTTAATTGACCACCAATAGTAGTTAAATTGTCTAATCCTTCAAGGCTGATTAACCCTAAGTTTCCAGTAGTACCGAGCATAAAGTTTGCACCGAAATTAAGGGATCCTCCAATTGAATTGAGGTTTTCAAGGCCTGATAAATTCGTCAAAGATACAGTACCCGTGATCACTAAGTCACCACCAATTGAGGTCAAAGTGTTTAACCCTTCGAGATTATCAATATCGGTATCATATTCAGGATGACCAATGAAGACTAATCCCTCAATTTCCGAACAATTAGGGAAGTTTATTTGAAAACTGTCAATCTGTACTTGTGAAGTGAAACCAATGCTATCTGGACATGGTTGAGAAAATCCAATAGTCTGGATGATTATTGACAAAACGATAAGTAGAGTAAATTTTTTCATGATGTTTTTATTTGGGTTTGTAATAATGTTCAGCATAGTGCATAACTCATGTATAATGGTCACAGCGGACGAATTCAATTTTGAAGCTATCTGACGCCCGACGCCTGATAACTGAAGTCCGATGCCTGATGCCCAAGAATTTGTTTCAGGTGTCCATGTTTAAGTAAATAATTCAAAAATTAAACCTGTCTGCCGGTTAACCCGCCGTAGGAGGGCAGGCAGGGATTTCGTCATTAATCGTCCCAGAGTCTCACAGTCTCATGGTCACCTGCCTCATATCCCAAACCTCATAACTTCAACACCTTCCTCGTCACCACCTCACTACCACTCCGGATGTGGATGAAATACATCCCTTCAGGGTAAGGGCCAAGGTCAATTTCATAAACATTTGTTCCTGCATTTCCAGGACTGATCCTTTCCTGGAGCATACATAAGCCGTTTATGTTGTAGATGCTGAGGTATATTGTGCCCTGAGAAGCAGGAAATCCGGATATGTTAGTATGATCTGCCGAGGGATTGGGATACACAACAATTTCTTCCGTCCAACCCGGTTCCGGCCCGCCGATATGCACGATCAGGCAAACTGAGTCCACTTCTTCCGGCGAATTGCAGCCATAGGCGTTATTTTCAATCCAGACGTTAGCGTACGGGCTGGCCAGGTAATCGCAGACGCTCTGCACAGCACAAAACGATAAATGGGGATTCCCATTTATCAATATTTCATTGATCGTTCCTGCATCAATATTTTCCAGGCCTTCAAGGGTCAACAGATTGAAATTACTACTAATAAAAATTCTACCGTTTATGGAAGTCAGGTTTTCCAGGGCCAGAAGGTTTTCCAGAGAACCATTGTCATAGAACTCAAGCCATCCGCCAATACTGGAGAGATTTTCCAGCCCGGTAAGATTGTCAAGCGAAAGGTTTTCCCTTATCTGAAGCTTTCCTCCAATACTGGAGAGATTTTCCAGCCCGGTAAGATTGTCAAGCGAAAGATTTCCCCTTATCTCCAGATCTCTTCCAATCTGTTCGATGTTAGCAAGGCCAGAAAGATCGTTCAATGCGTCATTCGATCCTAACCGAAGCGTTCCCGATACCTTGCTAATATTCTGAAGTCCCGACAGGCTGGTCAGCATAGGATTGGAATTGATTATAACCGATCCGGCAGAGGTTAGGCCTTCCAGGCCTTCAAGGTTTTGCAACTGCTCATTGGATAAGATTACCAGGTCACCCCCGAGGGAGCTAAGCTCATGGAGGCCGGAGATATCTGTCAGGGATGGGTTGATCCTGATGCTGAGTGTCCCCCCGACGGATTCCAGCATATCGAGACCTGAGAGGCTTACCAGGCTTGAGTCTTGCGTAATGTCCAGGTAGCCGCCCACGGCTAAGAGTTCATTCAGCCCATCAAGGTTCTGGAGTGAATGATTATACATGATGATCAGGCGGCCGCCCACCGAATCAAGGGAGTTCAGCCCTCCCAGGGATTCCAGAAGCCCATTTGTATGGATGCTAAGATATTTTTCTATGGAGTTGAGGTTGCGTAAGCTGTCAAGGCTGTTGATATCTGGTCCGTTGATCGTTACATTGCCCATCAGGTCGGTACATCCTGGAAAACTCTGAGGGAAAAGGTCGATCTCATTCTGCGTACAGAAATAATAATTACCATACGGCAGGCAGGGGATCGTGGTCCCGCAGTGCCAGGCAACTTCTGCCGGGCCGTTGCATCCGGGCGCATTGTTGTATATTTTAACTTCCCCTCCGGGGGCAGCAAGGTATCCGCAAATACTGGCAACGTGGCATTCCGAAAGGCCTGGATTATCGCGAATGGTCAGACCCAGGATGGAGGAAGACTCTACATTGTCGATTCCTGAAAGGCTTGACAGTTGACTATTACTGTGAATTGAAACAGTATCACCGATATAGGACAGGTTTTCAAGCCCCTCCAGGCTGGTGATCACCGGGTTCCCACTGATATTAAACCGCCCCGTAACGGAATCCAGGGCCGGCAGCCCGGAAAAGTCAGCCATCATGTCATTCATATGAACTGAAAAATCCCCCCTGACCGAAACAAGGCTGTTCAACCCCTCCAGGCTTTCCAGTGAATCGTTGGAATAAACCAAAAGTCCTCCGGTATACTGAAGACCCTCCAGGCCCGACAGGTTAATCAGCTTGGTATTGTCCCCGATCGATAAAACATCCTGAACGGCACTCAGATTTTCCAAACCGGAAAGGCTGGTCAACGATTCATTATTATAGATGTAAACCTGGCCGCCTGCAGTTTCAAGATTATGCAATCCTGAGAGATCATTCAGCATAGCATTACGGATCACTAATGAACCGCTGAGGTCCACAAGCCCTTCCAGTCCCGCAAGGCTTTGCAGTGAATCGTTATAGGAGATATAAAGAAATCCTGTAACATCAGTAAGGTTTTCAAGCCCCGTAAGGCTCGTCAGGGCATTGTTGTCGTAGATTTGAAACCATCCTGCCACATCAGTAAGGTTTTCAAGCCCCGTAAGGTTCGTCAGGGCATTGTTGTTTGTAATATTAAAGTCGTGCGACAAGCTTGTCAGGCCGGTCAGTCCCGATAAATTCAACAGTGACGGGTTCGCCGTGATTTCCAGTTTACCACCGACATCCGTGAGTAACTCCAGTCCCGCGAGGCTATTCAATAATTGATTGTTGTAAATGATCATATCCCTCCCCACACTGTCCAGGCTCATCGCAGCGCCAAAGCCCGTAAACTCCATATTCATGTGCATGAATATGTCCCTGCCTACATGCTCCAGATTTCCAAGACCGGCGATATTTTCAAGTATAAGATCGTTCTCGATGATGAGCGACCCTCCGACGGATGCAATATTCTCCAAACCATCAAGGTTTTCCAATAAAGGATTACCATACCATGAATTGCCCGAGATTTTCAGGCTTCCACCGATCCCTGTTATGCCCGATAAGGCGTTAAGGCTGCTGATATCATCGCCATTAATGACGATATCGCCGGCCACCGAGCTGCATGCCGGATAATTAAGCGGAAAACTGTCGACCTGTTGCTGGCTGGTGAATACGATACCTTCCGGAGCACATCCCTGCACATCCCCCACGATGATCATATGGTCGTTGCTCCTTTGGAAATTCAATCCATGATAGGTAGAGCCCATCATATAATCCAGGAAGAAAGTGCCCGTCTGTTCATCGGTGAAGATCCTGAATGATGCATAATAAATGCCATGTATATTCAATGGCACCGTATCCTGCATCACCCACCAGTAATAACCTTCGGGCGCGGGCTGGCGGATTTCCATTGCCTGCGAGAGACTGTCGGAATGGATGAGTGTTCCTGAAAAATAGGGATCATCAATGGTATAAACTATTGAATCTTCAGGAACCCATCCTTGCGGAAGCAGTATCCCGAACATGGGAGCATAGCCTCCATATTCACCATAGAAGCTCACAGCGACCTGCACTTCGAAATCGCTCTCAGGATCGGCATGCCAGGGCTGATTTACAAATTCAAATTGATAACATCCGGCCAGCAGAAGTAAAAAAACAATTATCAGGTAAAAATTTGCTTTTAAGAGAGGTTCCTTTTCCTTTCTTTTCTTGGTAAGTAAAGTTTTCATGACTATTTTTTTTAAGATTCTTATATTTTATAAGAGAAAAAATACAATTAACACTATAAGAGCAATCATAAGCCTCAGAAGCAAGGTAAACCGATTGATTCCTTTATCGTTATACAAAAAAATAAAATCCAGAAGACAGGTTAGCACAATCATACCAAGCCCGGAATAAAAAACAGTTTCGTGATGACTTTTCATCAGCAATAACATTAAAGTACAGGCAGATACTATTAGCATAGCCAGGTTGTTCAAGGATGACAGAAGGCGGTTGTGAAAGTTATTTCTTAATTGGAAAACCCTTAAGATCCGTGATATATAAATCCCTGAAATAAATGCCACACCAATGATAAGCACCAGTTTGCCTGCCAGGCTATTGACCATCATCAGGATCATTCCAACAGCTATGGCCATTCCCAGAAAAATCTCCTGATAGAGATAAGGTTCATCATTTAAAATGGTTTTCTTGCGGTTCATTCAATAGAAAATAGGCATCATTACCCTAAAGATAGGTTTAACAGAAGGCTTAAATGAATGCGATGAATAAACGCCCGGGTTTAACTTGTGAATGCCGGGAAAAAACTGGTGAATGCAGAAAATTGCAGGTTACAACGGGCAAGTTTCGGGGGGGCAGGGATCAGGATTCTGGGATTAGGAATCTCACCAGGGTTCCTGCTGGACTACCGTTTAGGTCGTACAAGTCGCGTATTTCAAAGATATCATTGGGTTTCTTTTTGCCCCAGAGGTTCTGAAGCCGGCTTTGGGTGAGGATTACGGCCGTGGATTGATGGTTATGTTGTTTTTTTTCTTTCAGCAAAGCAGCTTTCTTTCTGCCAATGCCGTCGTCTTCAATTTCGAAAACGATGGCATGATCCCGGGTAAAGATCCTCACAAAAACACTTCCTCTCCCCTCTTTATTTCGGATGCCGTGTTCAATTGCATTTTCAATAAAGGGTTGCGCCAGCATCGGTGGGATTTCAGTAAGGTCCTGATCGAGAGACTCATCGACAATTAACTCATATACCAGTTTGTTTTCAAACCGCAGTTGCTGCAACTCCAGATAGCGGCTGATCGTTTCAATTTCTTCCCTGAGGGTGATCTGATCACAGCGGGAATGTTCCAGGATATTGCGCATAAGCTTGGCAAACACGGCAAGGTATTTACCTGCTTTCATGGGATCCCGTGCAAAGATATAATGCTGGATATGGGTCAGGCTGTTGAAAATGAAATGCGGATTCATTTGCACACGAAACAACTGCTGTTGATTCAGCATGGCTGATTGCTGATTGCGTAACTGCACCTGACGAATAAACAGGACAACAAAAAGCAAAATAATGATCACTATGGCTCCAAGACTGATGATCACATACTCTGAGCGATTGGCGCGGTATATATTCAGTTCGTTTTCCTGGTTCAATTGCCGTATGGTCATTTGTTGCTGTTGCGATTCGTGTAAAGCCTGCATTTCTGAAAGCTGTCGATGGGTTTCAATTTTAAAAACAGAATCATGAAACAAGATATATTCTTTCAGGAAATATACAGCCATGCTTTGATTTCCTGCATTTTCGTATAACTCAGCCAACAATAAGGCTGCCTCTGACTGGATGTTAATCATTCCCAGGGCCCCGGAATGTTCATATGCCTTATTCAGCATATCTACTGCCCGAAGCCTGTTGCCGGATTTAACAAATGTCTGACCAAGCCTGAGATATATTTCCGGTATCTCTCGGATAAAGCCATTTTCTATATAAATTGCCAAAGCTGTCTCATAATAGCTTAATGCAGCAGGAATTTCATTCAGGATAATCTTCAATCCGGCAATTCCTGCCAAAGCCCTGGCCTCCAGATGACGGTTATCCATTCGGCGGGCAAGCTCCAGGGATCTCTGAAAATACCGCATGGCTGTATCTTGTTCCCCTTTCTGTTGCCAGGCCAGACCACGGTAAAATTCTGCAATTGACATTCCCCGCAAAAAATTAATACGCCTGCACAACATCAGGGAGGTATCGTAATAAAGCAGTGCATCGGCAGGCTTATCCCAGTCGGCAAAGACTTTCCCCAAATACAAATATGTTTCTGATCGGCTTTCCAGCCATTGGGAATGGCGAAACGGGTCAATTTCCCCCACACGAAATGAAGTTTTCCAGGAAAGCGCTTCCTGTAACATATTAACAGCCTGCTGATGATCGCCTTTTAATCTTGCCATTTCCGCCATTTCGTCCAGACACATTCCTACACCCAAGGAGTCTTTAATTTGCTTTCTTAAAACAAGTGACCGGTTGAAAAACTCCTGAGCCTGTCGAAAATCGCCCTGTTCACGGTATATGGTTCCGATGTAGCAATACTGGTTGGGAACATTTATGTTGGTTTCCCCGATGCCATAGTCGCTGAATCTTTGCAGGGCAAGCTGCCTGAAAAGCAATGCGGAATCCAGTTTTCCCCAATGCTGGTAAACCCGGGCAATATTTGCAGCCTGCTGAGTATGGTACACTTTAACCCTTAGGGATTTGTCCTGCATATTTCCATATAGTGAATCGGCCTCACGGAAATACCGTAATGCCATTTTGTAATTTCCATTGGTCATGAAAGAGTATCCAAGAACTCTTGAAAACGCACCAATGTTTTCACGATCCTGCGGATCCCGGCTGTTTTTCTTAATGTAATAAGCTTCCTTGTGCGATTCCAAAGCAGCAAGGGGATCCCCCATGCTTATATACAATCCGGCCAACTGGAGGTAGGTACTGGCGAGTGTGTTTCGCGAAACAATATGCTCCCCTATTTTCAATGCCTTATTCAGAAAATACAACGCAGAATCATATTTACCAAGACCCCGGTAAGCCAAGGATAAAACGCTGTATCCTCCCATCATCAGGTTTGAGTCCGTTGTTGTATTTAAACCTGAAGTGCTATCTATTACTGCACGGGCATATGGCAAGGATTCCCGGAAAAAACCTGCTTCTGCCAGTTCCCTGCCAATAATACGCCGCAAGTTGTTAATCTCATCTTTATAACCCATTTCTTCAGATAGATCCAGAGCTTCGGACAGCAAAGAAAAATACTGGTCTTTAGAACCCGGAAAACCCTTTTCTACCAGTTCATTCGCAAGACAGCGCAGCGCAAAAACCCTGTTACGGCCATGGGAAGTATCGGCGATATACCTCAAACTATCAATAATTTCCTGATTGCGGCTATTTTGAGAGAAAGCCACATGCGGAAAAACCATCAGCAACGAAATGAACAACAAGAAGAAAGGCTTGCGGAGAAAAGATGCTACATCAACGGAAAGGCCGGATATCATCAACATAGAATTATTCTGTAAGTTTTTCAAGCAGTTTGAGAAGATGTTCCCGCTTTCGTGAGGCTACCGGAACTTTCAAATCTCCGTCCATAATCAGATAACCGCCATCTTCACGTTCAAAACTCTGCACTTTTTCCAGATTTACCAGGAACGAACGGTGTACCCGGAAAAAACCGTAATCTAAAAGAAGTTCCTCGTATTCTCCCAGGGTCTTGGATACTAAAATGCATTTCCCATTCTGAATATGGAAACGCGTGTACCCACCCTCTCCTTCGCCGCAACAAATCTGATTCAGGGAAACAACATGCATACTTTCCAGGGTTTTAAGCAATATCTTTTTTTCGGATTTTGATGCCGGTTTCACAAATTCCTTCAGATGGTGCAACTGGGTTTCCTGAGAGACTTCCATTTCTTTGGCAGCATTATCTATTGCCCGAATCAACTCATCCGGATCTACAGGTTTCAGGATATAATCCAAAGCCGAAAACTTGATTGCCTTCATGGCAAATTCCTCATGAGCAGTGATAAAAATCACCTTGAAATCAATACTATTAATTTTATTCAGCAGATCAAAACCCGTTCCGTCACTCATTTTTACATCCAGCAATACCAGATCAGGGTGTAATAACTGTATTTTTTCAACACCCTCACTGACACTTGCTGCCTGGCCAATAACTGTTGCAGATTTGCAATAATCCTGAATAAGACCTGCAATCATGGTACGGATATTCGTTTCATCGTCGATTATCAGAATGCGAATCATAGCCTTTCAGATGTATTGATTTGAAAAACCTAAGGTAGGTAAATTTTTTGTACAGGTTGGGGTTGGAGAGAGATTATTAAAAAGTTTAAGCGCCTTTAGCCTCTGGCAAGAGCTGGAGACCGTTTAAAAATTCTTCATACCTTTACCACCACAATAAACCCTGTTCATAAGACAACCAGGATTACACATGCGCTTATTTTTAGCTATTGTTTATATACTAATCATTTGTTCATTTCTGCCGCCTTATTCCTCCGCCCAGGAATGTGATTCCATCATTACTTCCAAAGACAGTTCGGATGCCCGGTATTTTCTTCATAATGCCGACAGTCTGGCTTTAGGGAAAATCCATTCGGTGAAAGTCAGCATGAAGGATGCTCAATATTTTACGCCACTGCATCAAAATAATCCTTTTTTCGCCAGCCTGGGAAATCCGGGATTGGCGTACGAAAGTCTTATATTCACTCCTTCCTGGAAAAACGGATTTGACTTTGGTCAACACAGCTTTGATGAATACCTGTATACTCCCCTGAACACCGAGTATTATCTCCTGAGTGATCCATACACCGATATTTTTTATGCTATGGGTGGTAAGAAGGAACAAATCCTGAAAATTAAGTTCGACCGGAACATCTCCCGTAATGTAGGCATCGGAGCTAATTTCCGTTATGTTTTTGCCCCGGGCCGTTATAAACGCCAGAAGGCGGATGACAAAAGCTTTACGGGAAAAGCACAGTTTTTCACGAACAACCGGAGATACGGCGTTCTGGCAGCCTATCTTCACAATAAAGTTTATGTGCAGGAAAACGGGGGGATACAAAGCGACAGCATATTCGAACTGGGACTGGAAACCGACCGGCAGTTATACCTGGTAAACCTGAACAGCGCGCAAAATCAGATCAAGGAGAACAGTTTTTTTGTAAACCAGTATGTCAACCTTTCAAAACCATCCGGACCGGAAGGCCAAAAATCGAAATTTGGAAGGATTACCTATACTTATTACCAGATCAGGCAAACACAAAAATATATCGATGATGATCCCAAATCGGGATTCTATGATCACATTTATCTGGATTCAACCCGGACATTTGATTCCGTCTATTATTTCAATGTTGAAAACGGCATTACCTGGTCAAATCTGGGTTATAATGATTCAGCTTTCCTGAAGCCTTTTTATATTTATATGGGAGCAAAATACAGATATACTGAACTTGGCGGATATATCCCCAGAGAATATCTGCGGCAATGGCAGTACAGCGCAGGATTTCATTACCGTTTCCTGGAAAATTTCTTTATAAACGCTCAATACGCTGTGATCAGCGGGGATTACAACAATGGTGATTTTTCAGGAAAAGCAGGGATAGGGTATAAATTCATGAAAGACAGTATTCCACGGGGAACCCTTTATCTGATGGCCAGAATATCGAAACAGGAGCCGGCATATTTTTACCACCGCTATTCGGCAAACAATTTCCGCTGGGAAAACAGCTTCAGCAAGGAAGATAATTTTCAGGCCGGGTTGTCGTACACCAGGAAAAGGCTTAGTGCCGGAGTCGTATATATGAGCCTGGGCAATTTTGTTTACCTCGACCAAAATGCCTTACCCGCCCAGCATAACAAAACGTTCAATGTTTACCGTGCCTACCTTTCACGGGAACAATGGTTCTGGAAATTTTGTCTCGACGGCGAGTTGATCTATCAACATTCAACAAATAAGGACATACTTCGTCTTCCGGATTTCGCAGCAAATGCCTCCCTCTTTTTCCGTTCCTGGATATTTGGCCGGGCCGCTACCATACAACCCGGAGTAGATTTTTTCTATAACACGGCTTATTATGCCGATGCATACATGCCTGCCCTGCGGAGTTTCTATCTTCAGGATGAAAAAGAAATCGGAAACTATGTTTACATGGACGTTTATTTGATGTTAAGAGTAAAAAGAGCTGTTATCTTCCTGAAATACCAGCATTTCAATACTTTGTTCGGAGATCACCGTTATTATATGGTCCCCCATTATCCCATGCAGGATGCTGCATTTAAGTTTGGAGTATCGTGGAAGTTTTATAATTGATTATATTGGTATATTGTTATATGGTTATATGGTTAGGAGGGGAAAATATAAAAAAATGCTTATTTTATAACCCATAACTCAGATCTCAGATCTCAGATCTCCGATCTCCGATCTCAGATCTCCGATCTCCGATCTCCGATCTCCGATCTACTTCATCCCCCTTCTCTTCTTAATCTCCTCGTAGGCGGCGTTGAGTTTCTGAAATTTTTCGGTAGCGGCTTTACGGATATCTTCGCCGAGGTGGGCTACTTTATCGGGATGATATTTCACCGCCATGCGATGGTAAGCTTTTTTCACTTCTTCATCGGTGGTATCGGGTGAAACTTCCAGGATTTTATAGGCCGAATCAATGTCTTTGATAAACATAGCGCGGATGGAGCGGAAATCTTCCGGCCGGATGCCGAGGTAAATTCCAATCTGTTCGATCATATTTACCTCGGCATCGTGATAATGCCGGTCGGCGGAGGAAATACCGAAAAGGATATGCAAAAGCTGAAGTCTGGAAGGATATTCCATATACTGAGCGATCTGTGCGCACACATCCTTCACCTGTATATCCTGTTTCAGGATTTCCCTGAGTATCAAAATCTGCTTCTGAGCTTCTTCCTGACCGAATTGAGCGATGAGAAAATTTCTCACATAATCCAGTTCTGATTTTACCACCTTACCATCTGCCTTCATCACCGCGGCAGTGAGGATCAGGAGGCTGGCGCTGAAATCGCCGGTTTGTGTGCCCTTGTATTCATAGGAACCGCTTTGCATGCCGTCGTAAATCGAGCCGAACACAAAGCCAAGGATACCACCGATAGGACCGCCAAAGGCCCATCCAAGCCCCCCTCCTACCCATTTTGCGTATGATGATTTTCGCCGGGAACGAGGCGGGCTCTCCGGTTGACCCTTTCCCCTGTTGCTTCTTTTAATCAATCCTGATACCAGGTAAAAGACCAAAACGGCAATCAGAATATACAGAAAAATCCGCATCCGGTTTTTCGTTATTTTATGGTTTCACTCAATGGCAATCCATATTCCTCTGCCATGGCTATTCCCAGTTTCTCAAGATGATCCAGGATGGGGTTGTAAATCTCAGGAATCACAGGGATATGGACACCTTTTTCTGTAATCTGACCTTCGAGGATCATTTCTACGCCGCATGCAGCCGGCAACGCAACCGTGCGGGCAACAGAAGTATCCCCTCCCGGTGTACCGAAGTCGAGCATCCTGGATTTGATCACTTCCGCTTTGCCATCAGGATATTTGGCCACGAAGGTATGTTGCATGACAACCATATCACGCTCACTTTTTTCTATCATCATCTTCCCTATCATCTGATCGGATATGACTTCAAATGGACTATCTTCCTTGCGGTTCATGGGCTTTTCATCGAACATACCCAGCCATTCCAGAGCAATTACCGGGTTGGCATTGGTATCAACCCCCAATTTTTCAGCAATCTGCTTTTTAATGTCGTTCGTATGATCAGACCCGGTCATTTTGGCCATAAAACCGGCAAAGGTCATCCCTTCCATAGAAAATTTATCGTATGAAAGCAGGTTCAGTGATTTGAACGCATCAATGATTTCGCACCATTTGCTATAGCGGAATGTTCCTCTGAACATGGTGCGGGTTTCCGGAATACCATAGAGTTCAACATAGGGCAGGGAGTCCCGGTTCGGATATACTTCAAGCATCCCGACTTCCGGGAAATCAACTTTGTACACATCTTTGAACAGGTTCTCTGTGGGTATATATTTCACCTCTCCATGCCGCAGATATTTACCATCGTTATTTCCGGCCATGACTACACCCTTTGGAGCCCAGGTAAACTTATAATTAAAGGGATTTTTCTCAACTTCCGGGGCAACCAGCGCACCGCAAAATGAATAAAACTCTTCAATTTTTCCACCTTTATCATGTACATGGTCGATTATGCGCATGGCCGACATATGGTCGATGCCGGGATCAAGGCCGAGTTCATTCAGGATGATAATTCCAGCTTTCCTGGCTTCGCCGTCGAGAGCTTTCATTTCAGGTTTTACATAAGAAGTGGTAACCATATTTTTACCATGGGCGATGCATTTCTTTGCAACCATCACATGATAGGCATATGGAAGCAAGCTGACCGTGAGATCATGATCCCGGATAAGTTTGTCGAGCGTTGCTTCATCCTCAACGGTCCAGGCAAGGGAAACCCCATTGGGGTGACCATCTATCATGGCGTCTGCCTTCGATTTTGTCCTGGTTGCAACACTAACACCATATCCTGCCTTCAGCAGATACTGAACGATGGGCTTCACCACCATTCCGGCACCGAGAATGAGAACTTTTTTCATAAAACAAAGTTTTTCAGTCGTTAATTATTTTAAGTATTTGTTGATGTATTCAAAGTCCGGGGTCAGCTTTCCCTGATGAAGTATCATAGCCCTTTTAATCGGTGGCGGCAGCTGAACATGATAAAAATCGGCATTAAAGTCGGCACCGGCAATACCATTCACATAAGGCAAAAGGGCATTGCTAAATGCAATCGATGATTCTCTGGGTAATTCACTGGGCAGGATATCAACAGCCATATCCAGGATCCCCTCTCCTTCAAAACCCATGGTGTACTTCCGGGTGAAGGGGTTATAAACAAAGACAGGATCCTCGATATGTGTTCCTGTATGCGTACATTCTATTGATCCATCCGGGTCGCAGGTGACATCCCCGATAACAGTAAGTTTCGGATTACCACCTTTATAAAGTCTTTCCAGGAAATCCTTAGTGACTATTCTGGGATATCTTACATCCCAGTACATGCAATTCATCAGAACAGTCAGGTAAGGAACATATTTTTCAAACACATTGTGATATTCTTCCGGATGAGCATAATAATGACTAAGATCAAAGGTTTCCGGATGATCATTATGTTCCGACAAGTGCCATTCTTTAAAAATAACCTTTAGGATGACATTACGGGGAAAGTTACCGCTTTTTCCCATCTCAAGCAGTTCTTCCGGTGTAATCTCCATGGATGGCAGCAGGGACGCAATTTCCTGTGCCCCGTGCGATACCTGACCATAACCCGTAAACCCGATTACCATCGGAGGAATTTTTTCCGGTAAACCCTTATGAGCAATTTCCAGGCCGGCTTTCATCACATCCTTAGCGGCATCTTCCAGGGAATGATAGGTATGCGATTGTTTAATTTCCAGGAAGGGGGTTTCGATGCCCAATACCTGGTAACGCCGGCCCAGGGACCACAATGAATTGATCATCCCGGCAAGACCGGCAAAACGACCGAAAAAGATAAGCCTTTTGCCGGTGTCGTCGGTAACTTTTTCATAATCGATCAGGGAGCATTTTATCTCCATCATTTTTTTCAACATAGGCATGTTGTAGGGCTGCCCTTTAATCACGTGGGAGAAAAAAACATAAGCTTTTCCTTCTTCAAACACTTCCGGAGGAATCTCCTTAACACCAAAAATGACATTGGCTTTTTTCAGGTCATCCACTATTGAAGCACCGGCTGCAGCAAATTCCCCATCCCTGAAGATGCGTTTGGGTGAGCTCTGAACCAACACGTGGATTCCATTTTGCTTCACCATTTGTGATACATGATCGGGAATAAGAGGTACGCGCCTTTCCATGGTGTATTTGTCTTCGTGGCGTATTCCAATGACGTTTTTCATCTTCCGGAGTTTTATTAGTGTTGTAAAACGGCAAACTTACAAAAAAGGGTCATGGATTTTCAGGCATTGTTCAGTTTTTTACAGAGAAAGAAAAATTATGAGTACCGGAATATATAAATAAACAGTGGCAAGGGGCAGGTTGCAGGTTGCAGGTTGCAGGATTTAACAATAACTCATCGACAATCGGGTAATGTATTGCGCGATGGAGGAGATTGCGCGATGGAGGAGATATTCGAAGGTTTTGATATGCCGGCG